>RFQK01000027.1 GCA_009925045.1 Methylococcaceae bacterium | reverse complement strand
TGACCATCCTTTGATGCTAGACGCGCTCAAGCAACTGATCAAAACCCTGCCATTCCAACTGGAAATTGTTTCTGCGTATACCGCTGAAGCCGGCCTGGAAATGATCAAGAACAACTCTATTCAAAATCTTGAACTCGTTATCATCGATTTCGGCCTGCCCTTGCTAACCGGTTACTCAGCGATTACAGCCTATAAAAGACTGGTTAAAAACATACCTATCATTGTGATCTCAGGAAACGAAGATACGCAGATTGTTCGGCAAATCCATCATTACGGCATTGCGGCCTATATCTCCAAGTCAACCAAACCTGAAATTATCTGTTCCACCATTTCAGATGTGCTAAATGGCAAAAGCGATCCTGCGCTTGCTGCTATTGCCCTACCCGAAGATGAAATCAGTAATTTGCGCCAAACTTTTACCAAAATGGAAGTCCGGGTGCTTATGCTGATCAATAAAGGCTACAGCAACAAACAAATTGCTGAACATTTTCAACTCAAGGAAATTTCGGTTAAGAAACATATTTCCAACATTTTTCATAAACTGAATGTGCGGAATAGAGTTCATGTCATCAAAGAAATTCAACGCCTGGGCTTATTCCAAAATGACACAGAATCCGAATCCATTTGAGCTTATCGCCAATCTCAATCACGACTTACGCAACCCTGTTTGTACCATCAATAATTTGCTGTATTTGTTGCGACGTGAAATAAGCAATAGCTCTCAACTCGAGATGTTAGAAGGCATAGAGAGCGCCAATGATGAAATTCAGTTTTTGCAGAGTAATTTGCTCGATTTTTCTAAATGTCAGTCTGGCGGCTTAACACACTATTCAGAAAGCTTTGCAATCAATCAACTGGTTTTACAACTGATTAGTGATTTTAAATCTCGAAGTCACGCTCGCGAAATACGCCTGTCCTCTAAGATTCCGACAGAGCCCCAGATTCAGTGGGAGGGTGATAAAACTGCGATACAAAAATTGCTTCAACTGGTTTTAAGTTTAATGGTGTCGACTTCACGATACAGTCAAATCTGCATCGAGACGGATATCAGTCATGCTGGACAAGCAATGTCTGCGGAAATTAAATTTCGCTTTCAAGGCTCTATTGAAGAAAACCAGACTCTGCTTAAATATTTTTCTCAAGACATTCATGACTGGCACCTGGCATCTATTCCAAAAACCAACAGCGATCTCAGTTTGTGGTTAATTAAAGCTTTTTTGCAAAGCTTAAACGCAACCATACAGCCTGGTCAGCTTGATCCGCTCAACAGTTATTTCATAATCAAACTCGCTATGCAAGCCGCACTCACTCATCCTTTTGAATTCAAATCAGTTTAACCATGAGCAAACTACATACCTTATTAACCACACTTTTGTTATCAGCGGGAGCGGTATCGATCAGTCATGCGGAGGATGACGACAATATCAACAATCTCAGTATTGAAGATTTATTAAATGTTGAAGTGACTTCGGTATCTAAAAAAGCCCAGTCTTTAAATGATGCGGCTGCCGCGATTTTTGTGATTAGCCAAGAAGATATTAAACGCTCAGGCGCCACCAGCATTCCCGAGGCCTTACGTTTAGCGCCTGGCTTAGATGTCGCTCGTATTAATGCCAACCAGTGGGCAATCAGCGCCCGTGGATTCAACTCCAGAGTTGCCCACAACTTACAAGTATTGATTGACGGTCGTAGTGTTTATAACCGTTCCTTCGCCGGTGTCGACTGGGAAAATCAGGATGTCGTTTTAGAAGATATAGATAGAATCGAAGTTATTCGCGGACCAGGGGCAACCATGTGGGGGGCGAATGCAGTCAATGGTGTAATCAATATCATCACTAAAACTGCTCGCGAAACATTAGGAGGCCTGGTCACAGCGGGTGGCGGTAATTTTGAACAAGGTTTCGGATCTTTTCGCTATGGAAGCCAAATTAACGCTGAAACCAGTGCCAGAGCCTATGTCAAAGGCTTTAATAGGGGTGGCAACCTCATCCAGCCCGAAATCACCGGCTATGATATACAAAACGCCCCCCAATCCGATCATTGGGACAAACAACAAGGTGGTTTTAGACTGGATTCCAAACTGAATAACCGGGATGAACTCACTTTTCAAGGTGATGTCTACTCATCCTCAGCGGCTCTGAGCAGCATGATACCTGACTTCAACACCTTATCGGATAATGTCTTAACAAACGCCACGCACACTCTGGGTGGCAACTTACTGGGCCGATTTCAACGCACACTTTCCACTACTTCGGAATTTAAAGTTCAGCTCTACTATGATTCCTATGACCGGTATATGGGTATTTTTAAAGATGCCAGAGACACTCTGGATCTCGATATCCAGCATCGTTTTTTATGGTTGCAAAATCATGAAATTATTTGGGGCGCCAACTACAAATATGGCCATGATCACATCGTCGGCACCCGCGGTGCTCGGAGTTTCAACATGAACCCAGCCCGGGTCAACGATCAACTGGCCAGTGTTTTTATCCAAGATGAAATGTCCATGTTTGACGACAAGTTAAAGTTCAGCCTGGGCTCAAAATTGGAACACAATGACTACAGCGGTTTTGAAGGACAACCTTCAGCCCATCTTGTCTGGGCACCGGTCAATAATCAACGCATTTGGGGTGGCGTCTCCCGGGCTGTTCGCACCCCATCCAGAATTGAAAAAGGCATTGATTATCTGGGTTGGATTGTTCCCGCTCAGTCACGACTGAATCCAACCGATTTCCCTTATGTCTCAAAGTGGCAAGGTAATCCGAGTTTTGCAGCCGAAAATGTTATAACTTACGAAATTGGCTACAGAACCTCCGTAATCAAAAACTTGTCATTTGATATCAGCGGGTTCTATTCCAAGTACAGAGGACTGAACTCTTATCTACCCTTAGGTGCCAATCTTGGCACCGACAGTTCTTATATTATTGAGAACTTACTGATGACCAACAGAGAACAAGCACACAGTTACGGTTTAGAAGTTGCAAGCGTCTGGCAAATGCTCAAATGGTGGCGTTGGGATATGAACCATAGTTGGTATCATGACCAGCATGCCAGCAAAATTAATTATGCTTCCAGTCCTCATCACCGTTCATCGATTAGAGGCTTAATTAATGTCACGTCTAATCTTGACTTTGATGTTTGGTGGCGCTATGTCGGTCAAGCCAATGCCGACAGTGCTTTTGGTTATATCAGCATCCCCTCATACTTTGCTATGGATCTGCGAACAGCCTGGCGACCCAGCAAAAATCTAGAATTGTCTGTGACCGGACAAAATTTACTCCAAAACAAGCATTTGGAATATGTGTCGGATAGTGTGTTTTTACCAGCAGCAATAGTTCGAGGCGTGTATGGCAAAATTAGTTTGACTTTTTAAACCTCAAAAATGCTTCCAAAACCAGCAATTTTCAAAGCCTCAGGCCTAGCATTACTTATGCTAGTGGCCGGGTTTGAGAATTGCCTGGCCCAAGCCACAATAGATGAAGAAAACTTAGTCGCAGCCTTAAGCCTGAATATCGTTCGTTTTACCACTTGGCCGGAACCACACAGCAGTCCTTTCAACTTATGTGTCTATGGCGACAACGTTACCAAAGAAGCATTTAACAGTCTTGAGGCTAAACCTCTTGGTTCCAGAAACATACATGTCGTAATTTTAGACCGGCTTATCGGACTGGAACGTTGCCAAGCCTTATATATCAACGACATCAAACCTAACCTGCTCTCTCAGGTTTTCAATGAATTAAAAAACAAACCGATTCTAACCTTGGGTTACACCGAGAGTTTCGCCGAAAACGGCGGGATGATAGGTCTGCGCAAAGTCAATGGCAAACTCACCATCGATATCAATCTGCGCGTCACCAACGAAGCCGGCATTCTCATTAGCTCTCGGCTTTTATCGCTTGCTAATATCGTGGAGCAATAAAGCGTATGACTGGATTTAAGCGCTTAACGATACGTGCCAAACTGATCTCTATCATGAGTTTTACTGCGCTTTTGGCATTGTTACTGGCCAGTCTGGCACTGGCATTCAATGAATACTTCAGCAAACAACAAGACACCCAAAAACAACTGGTCATCACCGGCGATTTAGTGGCCTGGAATGCGGCTGCCGCACTGGCATTTAATGATGTCAAAACCGCACAGGAATTACTGTCCCGTTTTCAACATATCCCCAGCATTGTTTCGGCTCAACTCTATGACAATCGGGGCGGCTTATTTGCCCGCTACGATGCCGCTGCCAAATCTCAATCTCCTCTGGAGATCCAGCAACTGTTTAAGCTGATTCTCAAAAATCCTAAGCCCAGCCCAGCCCCGGGTTACAGTGACGGCTTACCCGCTTGGTTTCAAGAGTGGTTTAATCAGGCGGCTTCTGCTGACAGTACTTTACTGGATTCAAAACTCTATCAACCGGTCTTGATTAAGCAGCCGCAGTCCATCCACTTAATCCGGCCTATTTTGCTGGATGATGAACTGCTAGGCGTTTTGGAAATAGAAGATGATCAGAGTGAATTGTATAAATTACTCCAGCGGTTTTATCTGATTATGGCCTTGATATTTGTCACCAGCGGCTTTGCGATTGTGCTGATTTCTACCAAGCTACAACAGATATTTCTGGCTCCTTTGCTGCAAATTATTGCTGCCATGCGCTCGGTGACCTATCAACAAAACTTCAGCCAGCGTATTTCAGCTCTAGGCAATGATGAATTTACTGAAATGGCTCAGGCCTATAACAATATGTTGGATGAAATTCAGGAGCGGGATCATAAACTTGCCAAACAACGTGACAGCTTAGAAATTGAAGTTAAAGCCAGAACGCAGGAGCTATGGGAAAAAAATCTGTCTCTGAATAACGCCATTGAAAGCGCCATTGGTGCACGCAGACATGCGGAACTGGCAAATCAGGCTAAATCACAATTTTTGGCGACCATGAGCCATGAGATACGAACCCCTATCAATAGCGTGCTCGGGATGCTGGAGTTATTGAATAAAACCACGCTGAACACTCACCAGACCGATTTAGCAACAACCGCGTATTTGTCGGGACAATCCTTATTAGGGGTAATTAACAATATTCTCGATTTAGCTAAAATTGAATCGGGCAAAGTTGAACTCAATAACGATACATTCAATCTCCGCACCCTCATTGAAGATACCGTCGCGGTGCTGGCTCCGCAAGCCTATCTAAAACACTTGGATTTTATTCTTGCCATCAGTCCGCATTTTCAAGCCACAGTTATCGGTGATCCAGAACGACTCAGACAAGTGCTGTTTAACTTGCTCGGCAATGCGATCAAATTTACTGACCACGGTGAAGTCACTTTAAAAATCAGCCAACGCCAGGCCCAAAAAGCTGGCTATGTACAAATTAGCTTTGAAGTGTTCGACACCGGAGTGGGTATTAGCCCGGATAAACTCCAACTGATTTTTGACAAATTTACCCAGGCCGATGGCACGATAACCCGTCAATACGGTGGTTCAGGACTGGGCTTGACCATTTCCAAACAACTGGTCGAACTGATGGGTGGAGAATTATCAGTAAAAACCCAGCCTCATCAGGGTTCGTGTTTTTATTTCACTCTGGATTTAGCCCTGGTCAATCCAGCGGCAGAGGAAAGCAGTGCTGCATCTTTAGCGACTGACACTGCCGCTTGCAAAATCGATCCAGCCTTGATTCAAAAAGCCCAGCATCCACAACTCACCCCCCAACCCACTTCGGTTAAGGGTGTAGTGCTATTAGTTGATGATCAAATACTCAACCAAAAAGTTGGCCGTTATATGTTGCAGGACCTTCACTACCAAGTTGAAATTGCCACAACTGGCCTGCAAGCGATGCAAGCCATACAAAACCAACACTTTGATCTGATTTTAATGGATTGTCATATGCCGGAAATGGACGGCTTTGAGACAACCGTATTGATTCGTCAGTATGAAGCAGACCAAGGACTAACCGCCGTTCCTATCATCGCTCTGACGGCCGATGTACAAAGTGGCATTAGCGAACAATGCCTGCAAGCGGGTATGAATGGCTATTTAAGCAAACCCTTCAACCTGCAACAGCTTGAATCCACGCTCAGACAATGGCTTGCGCAGTCGGTTATTTGATGGCGAGGAAGCCTTCGAAGCACACCCACTTAAAAATAGAACTGATATCTTGAAAACCGGCGCGTGCCAACATATCGAGATTTGCTTGTTCAGAGAACGGTTCCAACACCCCTTTTAAGGCGCGGGATTTATGCAAAATATCAGCCTCAGTAAAACCCTGAGCCAGTTTGTAATCGTTA
Organism: Methylococcaceae bacterium; assembly: GCA_009925045.1. Taxonomy (GTDB): domain Bacteria; phylum Pseudomonadota; class Gammaproteobacteria; order Methylococcales; family Methylomonadaceae; genus Methylomonas. The sequence continues at coordinate 5,654 of RFQK01000027.1, read as the reverse complement.
TAGATCTGATTGGAATAATCCTGAAAGCGGGCATCCGGCGCGCGCACTTTTTCAAATAAAATCAGCGCCCCACCCCAATTCAAAGCTTGGTAAATTTTATTAAACACCTGCTGCCTGACATTGGGATGAATAAACTGCATCGTGTAATAAGACACGACCAGATTACAGGGATCTAACTGCAGATTCAGGACATCTTCACAAATAAACTGAGCGCGCGGGTCTTGAGTTTGCGCTTGGGCGTGTTCAATCATATCTTCGACAGGATCTATACCACACAATTGCAGAGCAGGTTTAGATGCATGCCAGTCTAATAGCTTTCTGGATAACAGCCCAGATGCTGAACCAATTTCATAAATCCTGCTGGCGTCAGTGACGAAAAAGTCACTATACATACAAACCAGATCATGCCCTTGGTCGTAATACGGCACCGAGGCACGAATATGGCTTTCAAACTCTTCAGCGATGCCGTCAAAACTCCAGCTGGCGTTATGCAAGTTCATGATTTTTCGATGCGGGTCGGAGAAATGATTTCTTTGGACGCTAAAACAATTTCGCGTAAAAAGCACAATAAACCAAAAATTAAAGTGGACATAGCGATAACGAACAGAAACGAAACTAGCCCGGGTGAATCCATCTTCATTTCAACCACGATAAACAGGGATGCAATTGACATACAAATCGATAAGGCTGAAAAGGTAATCAGACTAATTGCCAGACGTATCCAGTAAATCCGTTTGCCGATAATAGCCACTAACGTGCACGCTGTTCAACCGTCATTTCAACCAGACGCCGGGCTCTGTCAACGGCGCGCCCCAGACGGTTGGTTAATACCCCCAGAATGGAACCAATGCCGGTTAATAAGAATACGGGTGCCACTGCTTCATGTATGGCGGTGGATACAGTCGGAAATTCTTGAACGGTTTCTAACATGGATAATCTTGATGCATTATTTGAAAAAGAAAGTAAAAGCTGGACGACGCTCTGTGAAACTATCGGGTTTGCTTGAATAATTGCTAATATGCCCTTAAGTAAACTTTAAATGGCTAATTCTGTCATTATCACATCAAACTTTGAATTATGTCCGACTGGTTTAAATTAGACCTGAAGCACAAATCTGCTTTTCACCTTTGGCCTGACTGTCTAGCGGGCATTACGGGATCGGCGATTATTCTGCCCAAGGCCATGGCTTATGCCACGGTAGCCGGTTTACCTGTTGCCGCGGGTTTGCTGACCGCATTTTTACCTATGCTGATATATGCTTGGCTAGGCAGTTCACGAATTTTAAGCGTCAGCACCACCACAACCTTAGGCATTCTGACTGGCGCGCAGATTCATTACGCGGTCCCTGATGGTAACCCGCAAATGGTGATGCTGGCGCTGGCCACTTTGAGCGCTTTGGTAGGCATCCTGTTATTGATTGGCTCAGTGCTCAGACTGGGCGTTGTGGCGAGCTTTATCTCTCAGCCGATTCTGACCGGATTCAAAGCGGGTATTGGTTTGGTGATTATTTTGGATCAGTTACCGAAAATGCTGGGCTTGCATATCAACAAACAGGGGTTTTTTCGTGACTTACTAAATTTGCTGGATCAACTGCCGCACAGTTCCGGCGTCAGTGTGTTGCTGTCCGCCAGTGCCTTGTTGATTTTACTGGGCATGGAACGCTTTAAACGGCACTCCCCTGCTCCGGTATTCGTGGTCGGGATCTGTTTATTGGGTTCTTGGTGGTTTGATTGGCAACATCTAGGGATTGCCGTCGTCGGGGAAATTGCTTTAGGCCTGCCAGCACCGGTATTACCGAGCCTGAGCTTAATGGAAACCTTGTTGCCTGGTGCGTTTGGTATCGCCTTAATGAGCTTTTATTCGGTACTTTGCAAGGTATCGTGGTCGCTATCGTGGTGTCTTTGCTGGGGCTGGCCAGTCAGACCACGCATCCTCCTGTCTATCTGGTTGCGCAAAAGCGTTTCACCACTATTCTAAGACCTGTTTCTGACCGGCATACAGATGACGAGATTTATGAGGGTTTGTTGATCGTTCGCCCGGAAGGCAGTTTGTTTTTTATCAATGCCCATGAAATCGCCCGACAGATTGGCTTTCTGGTAAAAAAACATCGACCTCAGGTGCTGGTTCTGGATATGAGCCGAGTACCGGATATTGAATATTCGGCGCTTAAGATGTTAATTGAAGGTGAAAAACGCGTGACCGAACACGGGGCCTGCCTGTGGCTTACCAGTTTAAATCCCAGCGTTTTGGATGTGGTCAGACGCTCAGGCTTTGCAGAGCAGTTAGGCAAACAACGTATGTTGTTCAATGCCAGCATTGCCATGGATCATTACCATCAATTGTATCCAAATGCCGCTGTGATCAGCACTCAGCATCTACTCGCTAATTGATCGCCCTTTAGCTACCCAGAATGCAGAGCCTGACTCGGCAAAACGCTGCTTTGCAAGCTCATTGGAAACACTTAGGCCTCGACTTAGCTGTATTGATTAGCAATCCAATCATTGAAACCGTTTAGCCCAAAAACACCAATCGGTATTCACGCACACCATAAACCGTACTTTGGGTAATGGTCGCGTTATGAACGTCAACTAAACGATTAATGATTTTTAAGCCAAGTCCGGTTTTATGGTTAAAAATAGGATCTTGATAGGTGTCATGCTCTTGAATATCGGCAGATACCGGGTTAGAGACCGAAATCATCACTTCGCGATGGTTTTGATAGGTTGAAATGGTGACATCCGAGTTACCGTGTCGATAGGCATTGTCGATTAAGTTGTACAGAAGTCTGGTAATCGATAAGGGCTTAAGCTTTAAGTATCTGAGGTCCGGGCACAGATTGAGCGTCAGCTCAACTTTGGCTCGACTGTATTTAAGCTGAATCTCGCGAATCAATTCATTAATATTGATCATTTGCCAGGGCTCAGCAATTTCGACGTTTAGCTTGGCTAACTCATTGAACTGCTGAATAATGGTGTTCATTTCATTGATATCTTCTAGCAACTCATCCTTAAACTCAAACTCCGCATGATTATTTAACTCAAGTGCAATTCGCATCCGACTGAGCGGTGTGCGAATATCGTGCGTAACCCCGGATAACAAAGCCTCACGTTCGCGAATATTGCTGTCAATTTTTTCTTGCATCTCATTCAAGGTATTAGCCAGTTTTCGAATCTCAGGCACAGAAAACTGGTTGAGATCGATACTGCTACTGCCATTACTGCCACCCAGCCTGATCGCTGAGGCTGATAAGGACTCCAACGGCCTGACAATTCGCGACGAAATCCAATAAGCGGCCCATACACTGATGATCAGAACCAGAACCAATGCGTACTGTAAATATTGTTCGGCAATAGTGGTGGTTCCAAATGAAACCCGTAAACTGATAATCGGTTCTTGTGTGTTCTGAAATACTAAGGTATTGGAACCGTTCGGCTTTTTCATATAGCCCACGTCCAAAACACCCGCATAATTTTGTAAAACTGCATTTTTGAGCATGCGAATGCCAAATAAGGACCAGGGAATCTTTTCAGGTTCAACAATTTTTTTTTCAATCTCGATTGCCGGATAGTTTTTTAAGTGTGACCTCAGATTATCCAATCCATGCAGAGGATCCTGTTCATCAAAATATCGCGCCATTTCTAGTGAGGCACCAAAAATTTGAGTCAAGTCTTTCGCAGTCGGTCGAACTGAAACCAAATGAAAAATCACAAACAGTAAAAGCTGGTTGATAATCATAACCAGGAAAAACGTTAGCCAGAAGCTGTTGAAATAACTGCGAAATTTTTTTATGTTCATTGATTTGTTATCTGTTTTCTAGGCCGTAGGTATTGATTGTAACTAACAAAAACCAGTTGAGCTTGGATACCTGTTTATAGTGCAGAGCCCTAAAAGACCTGTTGATGAAATTTACACGACTCTGAATCTAGCCAAGAATTACTTGATTCCGGCAGCTAGCAATAAGCTTTGCACAGGGCACGTTTTTGTTGAAGATTAAAGCCGTTGGCACTCAGTACCGCCAACAAGGATTAAACTTCTCTTCAATTCGTTCCACTTCCATCTTAACAGCACCCGATATTGTCATTTCGATAAAGCAGCTAAATCAGACAATAAAAATTCAATATTTAACTTTAACTACAATATGTAAGCGATTGATTTTTTCCTATCAATCCTGAAAACCGCAACAAGTTGTTGCCTGTTAACTACTTGATTATTATAAATAAAGTGGAAAAATGCCCTCATAACTAAAAAGGAGGCTTATCCATGAAAACCCTGTTACTTTTGCTTGCTGCGCTCGCGTCTTTACTGGTGCTATTAGTCGGTGCTTTCCAGTTTCTCCGTATTGTGATGCATGAGGTCGTCACATTAATCAAAGAAGCTTGGCACACACCTGAAATTCATGGTTAAAGACAGGATAATGACTACTTAATTAGGATTGAGTCCTAGGCGTTTGCACAAATGGTCTGACTCATGTCACCATTTGCCTATGAATAGTGTATTCAATCTTAAGCCTGATAGTGGTTATCCTGATTCAATTGACCAGAAATTAAATACTTTTGCGCGTCAGGTATCCGCTTACAAAAAACGCTCTATCGGTTATCCGATTAATCAAGATTTAGGTTTAACTGAGTTCTACTCGTGGTATGGCCAGTCGGGATTAACCGAACTTGCTCTCAATAATGCCGGTTCGCCGCATCAAGCCAGCATAGCCCCTCTTAATACCCACGTTTTTGAAAACGAGGTCATTGACTTTTTAGCCCCACTCTACGGCTTTCAAGCCGATAACACTTGGGGCGTTATTACCTTGAGTGGCACTCAAGGCAACAATTTAGGGATATATTTCGGCACCCAGTTGCTGATCAAACAAACCGGCCTGAAACCCGTGTTATATGTTTCTGCAGAAGCCCATTACTCCATTAAGCAACTGGCGGAACTGCAGCAACTGGAAACACGCGTCATTAAAACTCTTGTAAACGGACGAATGGACATCAATGATTTTGAACGCCAACTCCTTTCCAATAGGCCTGCTTTAATCATCATCGCGATCGGCACGACCTTTAAAGGGGCTATTGATGATCAAAACGCTATCCAGCAAGTACTGGACAGTAAAAACAATCTGGCCGTTTATCGTCACCTTGATGCCGCTTTATTCGGCGGTTTTTTGCCGTTTAGCCCCTACGCTCATTTACTCGATCAGAATCAACAGTGGTTTGACTCGATTGCTGTCAGCAGGCATAAGTTTTTCGGAATCGACGAACCGGCTGGAATTTTTATCACTACAAAAAACATCCAATCTGAACAAAACCAGCCACGAGTCCCCTATCTAAACCAAGAAATCGCCACCTTGGCCTGCTCGCGATCGGCCTTGGCTGCTCTGAAATTATGGTGGAAAATTCAAAAAACTGGCTTCCCAAGCTATCAGCATCAGGCCCAGCAACTGCTGGATAACGCACACTATTTAAAAACTGGCTTGGAAGCTAGCCATTATCCCGCCTGGTTAAACCCCTGCTCGAATACCGTTTACTTCAAAAGACCCAGTCAATGGATTATGGAAAAATGGCTACTCGTCCCGGATGATGACTTACGTCTGGGTGGTTTATTAGCTCATTGTGTGGTGATGCAACATGTGAGTATCGAGATTATCGACGAATTTTTGA
>RFQK01000260.1 GCA_009925045.1 Methylococcaceae bacterium | reverse complement strand
TATTACCGCCATATCGTCTTGTGGGACGACCATGACTTGGAAATCGTCGGTGCTTATCGAGTCGGTGAGGGTCCAGAAATCATGAATACTCTGGGCGTTGATGGTTTTTATACTCACAGCCTGTTCGATCTGAATCAATCCTTTAAACAGTATTTGCCTAATAGCATTGAACTGGGACGCAGTTTTGTGCAACCACGTTATTGGGGACAGCATAGCCTAGATTATCTTTGGTATGGCATTGGTGCCTATTTGCGTGAAAAGCCTGAAATCAAATATTTATTCGGACCGGTGAGTTTAAGTAACGCCTATCCGCAGCTTGCAAAAGAACTCATCATTGGCTTTTATCAGCAACAATTTGGTGAAACTCTGCCATCCGCCAAAGCCAGAATGCCTTTCACCATTTCTGAACAATGCCAGCAATTTGCTGCTCATGAATTTGCACAGGATTATTCGACCAGTTTTAAAGTTTTAAACAGCGAACTCAAAAAACTGGGTGTTAAAGTGCCAACTTTGTACAAACAATATGTGGAACTCTGTGTCGACAAAGGCTGCCATTTTATTGACTTTAATATTGATCCGGATTTTAACGACTGCATTGATAGCTTAATCATGGTGGAAATCGACAAAATTGCGCCTAAAAAAAGGCAGCGTTATATCGAAAAAAATTTAAGCGCTAACTGAGTCCTCTAAGTGTTTGCGGAACAACGCCATCTCAACGACATTATTGCCCGACTGAGCGATAGGGTACGAGTCGAGACACTGGAAAACATTCGTTATCAGCACCATCAATTCAATATCGAATGTCTCAGCTTGGGTTCGGAACGCGATGATGTCCCGGTGATTGCTTATTTTGGTGGTGTTCATGGTCTGGAAAAAATCGGCAGTGAAGTTCTGCTTGCTTATCTTCAGACTCTCACGCAGTTGTTGGAGTGGGATCAGGAATTGCAACAACGTCTGGAACACTTGCGTTTAGTCTTTGTTCCAATCATCAACCCGGTAGGTGTCTGGAGGGGGACGCGCTGCAATGGCAACGGTGTCGATCTGATGCGCAATGCGCCCATCGAATCAGTGGGCAAAACCAAACTCTACAGTGGTCAAAAAATTAGTTCGCGCCTTCCTTGGTTTAGAGGCAACCCAGAGGCCATGGAACCTGAAGCACAGGCTTTATGCCGGGTGATTCGACAGCAAATCAAATCCAGCCGTCTGTTAATGGCTGTAGATTTACATTCTGGTTTTGGGATACGCGACCGACTATGGTTTCCTTATGCTTCACATAAAACACCGTTCCCAAATCTCGCCGAAGCACATGCTTTAAAACAATTGTTTGATGACTGTTATCCTCACCACTTTTATCAGATAGAGCCTATGAGCCAAGAATATGTGATCAGCGGCGATTTATGGGACTATTTGTATGGTGAGTTAAAACAAACTCATCCGGACAAATTATTTATGCCTTTGACCTTGGAAATGGGCTCATGGCAATGGTTGCGTAAGAATCCTTTGCATTTGTTTAGCCGCCATGGACTGTTTCACCCTATGCTGCCTCACCGACAACAACGCATCTTACGGCGGCATCTGACCTTATTTGATTTTTTGTTTCGTGCGATGCTCTATCCAAACGCATGGGCAGAATTAACACCTGAAAAACGCCTGCAGCAGCATCAACAAGCACTGCAACTTTGGTATGCCTGAGAGTGCTGCTTTAATCGGCCATGACTGGTTATTGTTACGCGGCTTAAGCCGTGAAGCCGAACACTGGGGTGAATTTCCGCAACACCTTCAAGCCAGTTTCCCCACGGCCAACATCCATTGTTTGGACTTACCGGGAACTGGCCAGTATCACTCGCAAACCAGTCCTAAGCAGATTGCGGAAATCGTGAAACTGACTCGACAACATGCCTTGGAGCAGGGTTTACTCGACAAACCACTGACGATTCTTGGCTTGTCACTGGGAGGTATGGTGACGTGGCAATGGCTAAAACAATATCCAGAGGACGCCTGTGCCGGTGTTTTAGTGAATAGCAGCTTTGCGAACTTGAGTCCTTTTTATCGTCGCTTACGCTGGCAGGTTTATCCTAAATTTGTCCAATTATTGAGCCAAACAGATCTGCATTTGCAAGAAGCGGCGATAGTCAATCTGGTCAGCAACCGTGACTCAGAACAACGTCAGGCGATTGCCGAGCAGTGGGCAGCCATACGCCAACGTAAACCATTGTCAGTGATGACTGCTTTTAATCAGATTCAGGCTGCCGCAGCTTTTGATTCCGGCTCTAAACCTCAGCAAACTGTACTGATTATCAACAGCTTGGCCGATCGTCTGGTTGATCCGAAGTGCTCGGAGACTATCAGTCAGTATTACCATTTACCACTGCACAGCCACCCAAGTGCCGGTCATGATCTCGCTTTAGATGACGGCACCTGGTTGAGCCA
>RFQK01000259.1 GCA_009925045.1 Methylococcaceae bacterium | reverse complement strand
GCGATGCTGAAAGGGATTGCGGAAGACATCGTCGGTAACAGCGTCATCGAATACCAAGGTGACGCTTACGATTTCGGTCAACCATTTGTCCGTATGACAGTGATTGAATCGATTCTGCATTTCAATCCTGAATTGACGCTAGCGGATTTAAACACCCGGGAAGCAGCGGTTAAAGTGGCTGAGAAACTAAAAATTCCGGTCAAAGATAGCTATGGCCTGGGTAAGGTGCAGATCGAAATCTTCGAAAAAACCGTTGAACATCGCTTAATGCAGCCTACTTTCATTACCGCTTATCCAGTAGAAGTATCACCGCTGGCGCGTCGAAATGACCAGGATCCGCATGTCACCGACCGATTCGAGTTTTTTGTCGGTGGTCGTGAGATTGCCAATGGGTTTACCGAGCTGAATGACGCCGAAGATCAGGCTGAACGTTTTCGTAAACAGGTGGAAGACAAAGAAGCCGGCGATAACGAAGCGATGCATTTTGATGCCGATTACATTACCGCGCTAGAACATGGCATGCCGCCGACGGCCGGTGAAGGGATAGGGATTGATCGTCTGGTGATGCTGTTCACGAATGCGCCGAGTATTCGGGATGTTCTGCTGTTTCCGCATATGCGTCCTAAGCATTAAGCCGAACCCTAGCTTTTCGTTCAATTTATTGATAATTGCCTTTTTTATTAGGTTAACCATGAGTATCGATGCAAGTCAGTTTAAAAATGCTTTAAAACTTTGGGCGAGCGGTGTCACTGTTGTGACCGCCCATTCCGAATCAGAAGGCCCCAAAGGCATGACTGTTACTGCTTTTAGCAGTGTGTCAGCTGAGCCTGCGCAAATTTTGGTTTGTCTCAATCAATCAGCTGATACTGGTGCTTTGATACAAGAGCAAGGCAGATTTGCTGTCAATGTGTTAAACAGCGATCAGCAGACTGTGTCGAATCAGTTTGCCGGTGGCAGTAGTCAGGCCGAGCGTTTCGCACAGCTTAACTGGCGTGCAGGTGAAACCGGTGTGCCGGTTTTAAGTGACGCCCTGGCGAGTCTGGAATGTCGCGTGGTTGAAGCGGTTAAGGCTGGGAGTCACTGGGTAGTCATAGGTGAAGTTCAGGCTGTCAGTTGTCAGGATGGCTCACCTTTGTTGTATTTCAATTCCGCCTACCGAGCCCTGGCTTAGAAGCTAGTTCAAGTAACCAGTCACCCGAAGGGATTCGGGACTCTTCGCTTACCGCATGATTGTAGAGATAGGTCCAGGCGATGATTTTCTGATCGTTTGCGGTGTTGATTGTTAAAGCCTGACGTTGGTATTCATGGGGTTCGGCATAGCTATAACTGCATTCTTCGTATTCATCCAGCGCCGTTAAGACAGTTTCTGAATCGCGTAACTGGTAAATCTCTCCATAGACGCGCTGCTGAGGATGATGACTCAGAATAGCGCCTGGATAATCAGCGATCAGATAGAGTCTGCCTTGCAACCAGCCGTGGCCCAGATAATCGGCATTTTGAGTAATCAGTTGGTTTAGCGGATGGCCACAGGCCATGCGTAAACTGCCATAGACAAATAAATTGGCGCTTGGTTTATTTTTGCCATCAGAATTAATTCCGGATTGGATCATGTCAGCTCAGGAGTCATTAAAACAATTACAACAGCAGCTTACTCGCTGCATGAGCAGTGATAAGCATCATTTTAAACGACAGCTTGACCGATTGCGCTCGCAAGCCAGCAAAGGCCAGAATGTCCAGATAGAGTTACAAAAGCTTACTAGCAAACTGGAGCTATCAATTCAGCGTTGTCAGCAACGCAGTGCCGCGGTTCCGGTGATTGAATATCCCGATTTACCCGTCACCGCCCTGAAAGACGAAATTGCCGAATTAATCCTCAAGCATCAGGTCACTATTGTTTGTGGTGAAACCGGTTCCGGCAAAACCACCCAGCTACCCAAAATTTGCCTAGAGATTGGCCGTGGCATCAAAGGCTTGATCGGCCACACCCAGCCACGCCGGATTGCCGCGCGTACCGTCGCCGACCGTATCGCCGAAGAATTGGGCCAGAGCATTGGCCAGGCAGTGGGCTACAAGGTGCGTTTTCATGACAAAACTCACCCGCAATCGCTGGTCAAACTGATGACCGACGGTATTCTGCTGGCGGAATCCCAACATGATCCCTATCTCAATCAATATGACACTCTGATTATTGATGAAGCGCATGAGCGCAGTCTCAATATTGATTTTCTCCTCGGTTACCTGAAATGGTTGTTGCCAAGACGGCCGGATCTTAAATTAATCATTACCTCGGCGACCATTGATCCGGAACGCTTCGCCCGCCATTTTGGTGATGCGCCGATTATTAATGTCTCTGGTCGCACTTATCCGGTTGAGATTCGTTATCGACCGATCGATTTAATTGAGGAAGATGATGAAACCTCAGCGGATTTGC
>RFQK01000258.1 GCA_009925045.1 Methylococcaceae bacterium | reverse complement strand
TCTATAAATGCCTCGGGAATTGTGCATGCCGTTGATTTTATTCAGACCGGTGTCAACCAGTCACAAGTGACGACCCAGTCTATTGCTTCACCGGGCGGAAATATTAACTTAACGGCTGCTGAAGGCATAATCGCTCAGGGTCGCATAAATACTCAGGGTGGTGACAGTGCTGCTGGGGGTAAACTGGCGGTAGAACTCAATAGTGGGCTTCGAAACAAGCCTGATATTGCTGTTGCTGGTGGCGAATTTCCGGATGACGATAATCCTGCCAAACCCCGCACGCTGGAAATAAGTCAGTATCCTGGTTCGTTACTAACTGACTTCTCGCCCTGGTTGTCGCCCATCCCCGCCCAGTTTAATGGTCGAGGCTCTTTTAATGCCGTGCAATTAAATGCCTCAGGTGCCGCAGAATTAGCATTTAAGGTCGATGCCACTGCCGCCAATCAGTTTGTGGGCAGTATCCTTTTTGATGGTGATCAGACACTCCATGCTCAGCGAAGTATCGTTCTCGATGCCCCTAGTTTCAAAACCTTAAATGGTGCTAATGTCATTCTCAACAGCAATTATGCGGTATTGGGTTCCAGCAAAAGTCGTCTGGATAATGCGCTGGGAGACGGTCAGTTCAGTACTCGTTTAGCACCCGATGCCTGGTCTGGGCAGGGTACGCTTAAAGTCAATGCCAATGCTATCGATTTGACAGGCGGATTGAGTTTTAACGGATTTAACCAAGTCGATTTGAACAGTCAAGGCGATGTAAGAACCATTGGTATTCGCCAGATCAGGGATACTAAAGACTTTTTGGGGGAACTCCATCTCTCAGGTAATCTGAATATCACGGCCACTCAGATTTATCCCACTACCCTGAGCGATTATACGATTACGATTAATGGCAATTCCAATAACGCTGTCACATTTTTGCGGAATTCATCCGCAATTTCGCCGGTGCTTTCAGCAGCCGGTCAATTGACTGTCAACGCCCCGAATATTGTTCAACAAGGGGTTTTAAAAGCGCCATTCGGGCAATTAAGCCTGAATGCGCAAAATAATTTAAGCTTAGCCTCTGGCAGTCTGACCTCGGTATCTTCAGACGGGCAAACCATTCCATTTGGTCAGGTCTCTGGGGGGCTCAACTGGCTTTATCCTCTTGATGCATCGGCTACCATCAATTTATTAATCAACACGCCACCGGAAAAACGCTTGACGCTAACCGGACGTGATGTCGCCTTAAATCAGGGGGCAGTGGTTGATTTACAAGGTGGGGGTGATCTTTATGCATACGAATTTGTGCCTGGCCCCGGGGGTTCTAAGGATGTATTGGATGCGACTTCTGCGGGATACCAGCCAAAATTTGCGGTGATGCCGGCTTTAGCCAATGCGCTTACCCCCATCGATCCATTAGAATTTCCAAATGCCAAACTGAAAGTGGGAGACAGCGTCTATCTGGCTGCCGGAAGTGATTTGTCGGCGGGTTGGTATACCTTGTTGCCGGCTCATTATGCCTTGTTACCCGGTGCTTATCTGGTTACTCCACAGGCTGGCAGTCTGGATATGCAGCCTGAACAAAGCTACACCGATTATACGGGCGCCGCGGTTGTAGCTGGTCGTTATGGGGTTGCCAGTGCGGGTATAGCGGATTCAAGATGGCAGGGCTTTACGGTTGAGCCGGGTACTATTGCACGCAGTCAGTCGCAGTTTAAAGACTATAGTGCCAATACATTTTTTGCCAATAATCTGGCATCTCAGCTGCCTAAAGATGCAGGGGGATTAAGTATTGATGTCATTAATACCCTTGGTCTGCATGCAGAATTGCGTTCTGCGGCAGCCAATGATGGCCGTGGTGGTCAGGTCAATATTAGTGCAGATCAACTGGCCATTGTGGGACGTCGTGAGGAGTTGACTGTCAATACTGGCTCAAAAGTGGTTTTGCTCGCGGATGACTTAAATGCCTTAAACGCTCCCAGTATTTTGCTTGGCGGTTTGCGTGAACAAGATAAGCGTGGCCAACGCATCACTGTATCAGCTCAGTCTATCCATATTTCTGGGACTGCTAAATTACAGGGACCCGAAATATTGTTGGCAGCTCAATCGCAAATCCAGCTTGATTCTGGTGCCCAATTAATTAGTCAGGGTAATACGGGCGCTGCGGCTGAAAATTTATTGGTCAGCAATAAATCGGGCGGTAGTGATGGGGCTTTTGTACGCCTGTCTGACAATAAGCAACAAACAGTTTTGCGTGACCAAGCAGTTTCGGGAAATCAGGGTGAGTTGTTGGTAGCAAGCGGTGTGCGTTTGGCTGCGGAAGGTTCAATGCTTCTCGAGTCCACCCAAAATACGGTATTTGCCGGTGATATTGCAATGAACAGCGGTTCATTGGCATTAAAATCCAGTCGCATTAGTCTAGGTGATGCACCGACCGGCACCCAAGGTCTGGTTTTACACAATACAGCATTCAATCTTGA
>RFQK01000257.1 GCA_009925045.1 Methylococcaceae bacterium | reverse complement strand
GGATTCAGTCGTAAAGTCGCATTGTCGATATTGTTATGACGTAAGCTGACGACTTGCTGATTTAAATCATTTCCCCAGTTATCGCTGTAAAAATGCGAGTTCAGGGTGTGAGTCACGGAGGGCTGCAGCGATGAAGCGTTTTTAATCGCAGGTTCTTGGCTAACTAACGCGGACACGTTGAGATTGGCAGTATCGGCTGCATGATCCTTAGGCACAATCGGGTTTTTGTCGCCGCCAAACTGTTCAGTAACCGTTTCGGCTAATGCCCGTTTAAAACCATCCGCCAATAAGGGCTCAGAATCCTGAGCAGCCGGTGTTTGCGCCTGCAACAGAGTCGGGCTCTGAATCAGGGTGTTTTGTGGCTTCAGAGCAGTCTCAGTGCTGGCAGTCGGCACAGTTGCACCGGGAATAGTGGTCTCATTAACCGAGCCAGGCACGCTTTGTTGTTGCAGTTTTTCATTAAAAGACTGCGCTGCCAGAATATTCACCAGACTTAAGGGTGCCGGGTCAGTTGCAAGGTTTAAAGGTAAAACATCCTCAGTCGTTGCCGGAGTTTGCACTTGCAATGAGTCCGTAGCCTCAGTTGTTTCCGTGATGAGAACTTTTGGATCGACCGTGGTTTGCACATTCTCAGCTACAGCTAATTTTAGCTTGCTATCGGCATTTTGAACTTCTGGCTCAGTGGAAGTCTGGGCATGCTCAGCATCAACAGATTTCTTGTCGGTAGCATGGGCTTGGCTTTGAGTTTTATTCTTGCCGGTTTGCTTGAGGCTGTGATTGTCTTTGGCTTCACGGCTACTATACGATTTTAAAGTTGTCTGAAAACTTTCGTTACCAGAAGCGTCTTTACTCGCAGGGTTTTTTTCCGGAGCGCTATGACTGATCAGGCTGGTAATAGTGGGTTTAACGGTCAAATTATTATTACTCATAGTTTTACCTGTTGCGCACGGTTCGAAAATTCATCATTTAGTTTCTGTTCAATTTTGTCAGCGCGTATCTTAAAGGCTAAACGTTGACGCTCATCAAGCTTGGTAAATGACAGGCGTTTTTGTTCACACACTTGCCAGTCTTTTCGTGCAAATTCGACTAACTTTAATTTACCGGCAATATTTTGTAACTGCTGGTGAATCGCTTTATCCAGATTATTCAGAAAATTCTGATAGTTATGATAATGGAGGATATTCAGACCCTGCGAGGTATGAATCTGTAACTCATCACCATAGGTGTCATCAGAAGCCTTAGCTGACAGATCCAGTAAAATTTGCAGTGATACATTCTGTTTCATCACAAACCTATATATTGCTCTTATACACTGATCAGTTCAAAAAGAGAACTCAAACTTTCTTGCATTTCAACACATTCGTCAATAGGTTGCTGCAAAAAAAGCTCAATTCTGTCTTGTAGAGCGATTGCTTGATCCAGTAAGACATTGCTACCCGGACTGTAGGCCCCGACACTGATCAGATCTTTATTGCGTTGGTAGACGGAAACCAGTTGTTTTAATTTTCGCGCCTTGTGCTGATGATCTAAGGAAGTGATGTTGTGCATGGCACGACTGATCGATTGTTCAATGTCGATAGCGGGGTAATGACCGGCTTCAGCAAGGCTTCGGCTCAGCACAATATGTCCATCCAGAATGGCGCGAGCCGAATCGGCAATTGGATCTTGTTGATCATCGCCCTCGGTTAACACGGTATAAAAGGCGGTGATAGAACCGCCGCCAGTTTCGCCATTACCGGCGCGTTCCACCAGTGCTGGCAGTTTAGCAAACACAGAGGGTGGATAACCTTTAGTTGCCGGTGGTTCACCGATGGCTAAAGCTATTTCACGCTGGGCCATAGCATAACGCGACAAAGAATCCATGATCAGTAGCACATTCTTGCCCTGATCACGGAAATATTCGGCAATCACCGTGGTGTAGTTTGCCCCTTGTAAGCGTAACAAAGGCGGTAAATCCGCCGGTGCAGCAACAACAACAGAACGGCTTAAACCTTCATGGCCCAGAATATGTTCAATAAATTCTTTAACTTCGCGACCACGCTCACCGATCAGACCCACGACGATAATGTCTGCCGAGGTGTAGCGAGCCATCATACCCAGCAAGACACTTTTACCCACCCCGGAACCGGCAAATAAGCCCATACGTTGTCCCTGACCCACGGTCAGCAGACTGTTGAGGCAACGGATGCCAACGTCCAGTGTATTTTCTATCGGTGCTCGCTGCAGAGGGTTTATCGGTTGTGCATAAACCGGAGCCAGTTTGAAGTTTTGCAGCGGCCCTAATTGATCAATGGCCTTGCCATTGGCGTCTAGTACCCGTCCTAACAGGCCGTCACCGACCGGTAAGGCCCGACCATGAGGAATAGTATTGCTGTGTTCTTTATGAAATAAACGCGGTGCTTGAGTCGTGGAGGGAGTAGGGATAACCACGGCACCGGGCTGAACACCTTCCACATCAC
>RFQK01000256.1 GCA_009925045.1 Methylococcaceae bacterium | reverse complement strand
AAGGCCTGGTTAATCAATTCAAATGCTTATTTTAACCGTTTTGCTCACAGCGTGTCGGGTATCAATCATCCTTGCCAGTCAAAAGCCCACTCGCAAGCTTTTGACTGGTTGATCCCTGGCATCTTTGTTTTCCCTGTTCACGGGGTAGAACGCAACGTCCTTGATACCGAAGCCTTAAATAGCAAAGCTTATGCCATCTTGAAAACAAAATATTTTTCAATAAGTTAAAAAACAAACAGGCCATGTGAATAATTTGACTGTGTTAATTGACTCAAAAAACAAGCAAGCTTAGGCTATTTCCCTCAGCTACAAAAAACTTCTAGTCATTGCGCTTAGCGCTCAACCAGCAAATGGCATACGCTACAATAGCGTTTTAAATTAAACGGATTGCTCATGAAACTCGTTAGCTTTATTCACAACCAAACCCAAAAAATTGGCGCTGTTGTTGACGATAGTGTCGTTGTAGCCACAGGTGTATTGGATTGCGCGACAGACATGATCCGCTTTCTGACAGCCGGTCCATCTGCTCAACAAGCCCTTCAGGACTTGATCTCCAGCGGCCAGCAACGCCTGCCACTCAACAGTATCAAATTGCTGTCGCCAGTCCCCAGGCCCGGCAAATTTCTGGGCATAGGCCTGAATTATGCTGACCATATTGGCGAAACCGGCATGGAAAAACCCGAATATCCCACTTTTTTTACCAAGCAATCCAGCTGTGTCATTGGCAATGGCGACGCGATTGAATGCCCGAGTATCTCTGACAAAGTGGACTATGAGGGTGAACTGGCTTTTGTGATTGGTAAAGCTTGCCGTCATATCAGCATCGAAGATGCAGCCTCGGTGATTGCTGGTTATACCATTTGCAACGATGTCACGGTTCGCGATTGGCAAGCGCGCTCACCCACCTGGACCCTGGGCAAATCTTTTGACACCCACGGCCCGCTGGGACCTTGGATTGTCACTGCCGATGAAATCGCTGACCCGCACAATCTGAACCTGAAAACCTGGGTAGACGATGAATTACGCCAAAACGCCAACACCGGCGCCATGCTGTTCAACTGCTATGAACAAATTGCCTATTTAAGTCAGGCCATGACCCTAGAACCGGGTGACGTCATCACCACCGGCACCCCCAGTGGTGTTGGGGTGAAAATGAAACCCCGTGGCTACCTGAAACCCGGGCAAAGAGTCAGAATTGAAATTGAAGGCATTGGCACACTGGAAAACCCAGTTAGGGGGCCAGGCTCGTAAATGTGAGCCTGGCCCCTTTTCTGCGTTCGAGATGTTCAATCATCAGGGAGGCGATATCTTTTCCAGAAATTTTTTCTATGCCTTCCAGACCTGGAGAAGAGTTCACTTCCATGACTAAGGGGCCACGCTTAGCCCTGAGGATATCGACACCGCACACATCCAGCCCCATGATCTTAGCCGCGCGCACCGCGGTGGCTCTTTCTTGGGGTGATAAACGCACAGCTGTAGCGGTACCGCCACAATGTAAGTTGGAGCGGAACTCGCCATCCCGGCCCTGTCGTTTCATAGCCGCCACCACTTTATCGCCGATCACAAAACAACGAATATCGCTGGCACTGGCTTCCTGAATGAATTCTTGCACCATGATATTGGCATTAAGCCCCATGAAAGCCTGAATGACACTCCGTGCGGCATTATCCGTTTCCGCCAGAACCACTCCAATCCCCTGAGAACCTTCGACCATTTTAATCACTAACGGAGCGCCACCCACTTCAGCAATCAGATCGTCGATGTTATCGGGATTATGGGCAAAGGCGGTGATTGGCATGTCGATCCCTTTGCGGACCAGTAGCTGACTGGATGCTAATTTGTCGCGGGAACGACTGATGGCATCAGAGTTGTTTAATGGCATCACGCCCATTACCTCAAACTGACGCAAAACCGCGGTGCCGTAAAACGTAATGGAAGCACCTATGCGCGGAATGACAGCATCATAGCCGGACAAGTTTTCACCCTGATAATGCAAAGAGGGCTTCATGTCGGTGATGTTCATGTAGCAATGGGTAGGATCAATGACCCTGGCTTCATGACCACGAGCCGCAGCCGCTTCCATGAATCTAATACTAGAATACAGGGTGCTATCTCGGGAAAGAATAGCGATTTTCATCTTGATTCCGACTCTTAATCAAAGCGAATAGCATCAAAATTGGCCACCGCAACATGCGCTGCCTGAGCAGGAATGGCTGTCTCTCTTATCAGCCAGCGGGTATCAAATCCAGCCTGACGCGCAGCATCGAGTTCTTCAACAATATCGGAAAGAAATACGATATTTTCGGGCGGCACGGCAATTGCGTCTGCTATGCGCTGATAGGAAACCGCTTCCCGTTTACCGCCGATATGGGTATCAAAATAACCCGAAAATAATGAAGTAAGATCGCCCGCTTCACTATAGCCAAACAAGAGTTTTTGCGCCTGCACCGAACCGGATG
>RFQK01000255.1 GCA_009925045.1 Methylococcaceae bacterium | reverse complement strand
GATTGCGCCCTTGCAAGTGCGTGACGGCAGTGAATTGGCTCTTGCTTTTACCCAGGTCGGGCGCAATGACAGAATGGGTCTAACGGGGCGGCCATTACGCCAATTGCGAAGTATGTCGACTGCACGTTTGTATCGACTGGCGGGTGAGCCATTGTTGTTTCTGCCGCAATTTATGAATCAAAAAGGTTTTTACATAGCCATGGATAACCGTTTTTTGATTCAGCGTTTGCGCATGGAACTGACTTATATCAGTCAGCAATGGCAAGAACCGTCATCACCACTCTTGGTTATTCAGATAAAACACAACATGCTGAATGGCGATACCCGCCATCTGTTACTGGATTTTATCGCCCAGATTCAGACTGGGCAGTTGCAAGGTACGCCGGTTGAATTGGGTTTATTAACTGAGTTAGTCCAATTAGCCAGTTGCGAACAGATTAATTATCTGCATGATTTCCGTTTTTCCGAAGCGCGTTGGGAAGATCATCCGCAGCCCTACAGCAGTCTGTTGCCCAGAACCAGTTCCGCGAGTCCGGATCCGGATAGTCTGTTACTGGCGCATTGGGAGCAGAGTGATGATGATCATCTGCTGAAACAGTTGCAGGCCTTGCAATCCCTGATGGGGCAATTAGAGCTTTTAAGCTTGTTAGTTCAGCGACATGGATTAGCGTTTAAACCTGGTTTTAGTGAACATGGCACGCTGGCTGATTTATTGGAAGAAGTGTATGCGCGTGCCGGAGACAAGCATCATTGGTATGTGATTCGCCGTTGTGCGGGTTTGCTAGGTAAATACGATATCAATTTAGAACAGGCCGCTACGGAAATTCTGGTCAGGCAGCATCCATTGACTCTGGGTCGGGCCTATAGTGGTAAGGCGACATTGTCACGGCCGGCTGATTCCTCGCAAATTCTGGCGACTATCCGTCAGTTCAATCCGGGGGATAGCAGTATGCAAATCCTCACTCAGGAGCTGATAATTTATCTAGGTATGCTGATTAAGCTACACCCGCAACTATTTGCGGATATGCATACCGTCAGAGTCGGGCATATTCTGCAATTAATGATTGCCAGACATAAGCGCTTAAGCAGCACCTCTATGGATCAGGCGTATAACGATATTTTGTCTTTAGCCCCCTATGAGCTGGCGCAATGGGTGGAAGATACTTTGCGTAATTTTGCTGACAGTGAAAATCAGTTAGGTCTGATGGAAAGTTTGCACTATCAGGGTTCAGAGGGCGATTTGGATAAGGCACGTTTTAGTGCCGCTATGGATCCTAAGTTAGCGCTTAATGAAGACTGGTATGCCTGGCGTGAACAATCGGGTAGCGTGGGGCGCGAAAATGATGCGTTTTTCAGTGGTGTCTGGGAGATCTTGCATCATTGCAAGGGACTCATGATCGGTGAAAAATACAATAGCAAGCGTAAGATCGATAGTGAAAGTATGCTGGCGCAAATGACTCCCGGCGAACAAAGTTTCCGCTTATTGATTAATCACATCTTAAACAAAATTCAGGTGCCTGTTTATCGTCAGTTAAGTGTCGAGGCTTTAAGAGCGTTGGCGGTGGTATTTAAAAACAATCCTGATTTCTATATTAATGATACGCTGGTGACTGATATTTTGATTGGTCATGCTGTCAGGTTAAACTGGATGGAACACCATGCTCAGTTCCAAGCCGACTATGAAGAATGTGTGCCATTGGCCTGGCAGGCGTTCTATCAGTTACCGCCTCATGCTGTGGCTAATAGTGTTTGTGATGCTTTATATTTTTTATTAAATAAACAGTCAGCAGAGGTTTAAGTTCATGATTCTGGCAGGTGATATTGGCGGGACCAAAACAGTTTTAGCTTTAGTGGAACCTGCTGCTGATGGTCAGTTATCGGTTGTAGATGAACAGATTTTTGCCAGTCAGGATTTTGCGACTTTTGATGAAATTCTGCAGTTGTTTCTCGATGGCAAAGCTAAACCGCAAGCGGCTTGTTTCGGCATTGCCGGCCCCGTCATTGAGCAACGCTGTCAGACGACCAATTTGCCTTGGTTATTAGACGGTGACGAATTAAAACGATTGCTGGAAACCCCCCATGTCAGGCTGCTCAATGATCTTGAAGCAATGGCATTGGGTATGCTGCATTTGCAAGCGGGTGAATGGATAGAATTAAACCCCCATGCCAGACAACAAACAGGCCATTGCGCAGTGATCGCAGCCGGCACTGGCTTAGGTGAAGCGATCCTGGCTCAGGATAATCATGGGTTTCGTGCGATGGCGACCGAAGGCGGGCATTGCAGTTTTGCCCCGATGAATCAGTTGCAGGATGGCTTGCTGGCTTATTTGCGGCAGTTATTTCCCGCCCATGTCAGTTATGAACGCATATTGTCGGGTATTGGTTTCAGTCATGTGTATGACTATTTGCTGGCCGCCAATTTTGCTCCGGCGTGTCCCATCGTCCCTGATCATCAGGATACTGGTATTGACCGTAATGCGGTGATTTCC
>RFQK01000254.1 GCA_009925045.1 Methylococcaceae bacterium | reverse complement strand
GCGCTTCAACTTTAAGACTTTGGCCAGCTTCCGCCTGCTGAAACTCAAGAATAGCCTCTGAATTAGCCTGATTAACTGATTTTTCCAACCAGGTGGTGAAGTGCGGAAGCAATTGATCGATAAACTTATGCGTGAGCCAAAAACGAATACTCTGATCCTCTGCAGAAACGGCTGTTATGCTGATCCGATCTTCTATGGCATCGTAGACGGTGGTGAAACGCAGAATTCTGATTGAATTTGTCATATGACTAACTGATTGCGCGATTATCAGGAAATAAGAGCCTTCCCCAGGGACTGATACCGTAAAACACTATCAACGCAGCAAACAACAATGACTTAAGCCACTAGCTTGGAATTTGTTGAAAATTTGCGGTGCAGTTACGATTTTTGTTCAAGACAAATTTAAACGCAGCGCTGGCACCAAAACAATCACCTGACCAACCGTTAAAAACATATCCGGAACCGGCAGTTGCGGTCAGGATCACTGATTTTCCTGATCTGAGCGGATTCGACACCGCACAATTTAAACCGCTTGAGCCAAGCAATGTTGCATCACCACACTTAATTCCGGCTGGTGAACTGGTGACCTTACCCACACCGTTAACATTGATGCGTGTCCACACATTGGCCGGATCCGGCTGTTCAGTGGCATAGGTTCTTTCGATAAAAACTAATTGATAGTTTTTGGTATAAGCCAATCCACCCGCACTGGAACTAATGTTATAGGCATTCAAACCGATAATTTTATCCAGAATCGCCTGGCCATCCACAATAGCGCCAAACACGGTGTATCCAGGTGAATTAGCATCCACATAATCCAATCCGGTATTATCGGTGAGGTTGAAATAGAACTGAGAGGTCGCCGAATCCACAGCAGCACTTCTCGCCATCGCAATGGTATAAGTGAGATTTTTCAAGCCGTTGCTAGATTCGCTCTTGATAGCCAGATCGGTCTCCTTAAGTTTTGCATCAGCCAGACTGTAGCCGCCGCCTTGCAACACAAAGCCTTTTATAAATCGGTGAAACAAAGTCTGATCATAGAATCTTTTATTAACATAGGATAAAAAATTCTGGGTAGACAGAGGCGCCTGAGTCTTATTGAGTTTAACGGTGATCGTACCCACATTGGTTTGCATTTCGACAATAGGGTCAGAATCTGCGCCAGCCAGCCCAGAAACTAGGAAAAGAAGAAAAAACCAACAATTTTTAAGCATAATCGACACCTTAAACCTGCCAGACAGACTGTAAACTCAAGCCTAGCCACACAGTCATGACTGAACTCAGATTTTAATTAACACCTTCCAGCCAGGCATTCACTTCCAGAACATTCTGTTCATTGACCGACCCTAAGGCACGCAGGAAGCGCACACGATTTTTAATATAGGTATATTTGGCTTTGGATAAATCACGCAAGGCCAAAAACTCACCTTGTTGAGCTTTAAGCAAGTCACTGATAGTCACCACCCCGTACTTCAGGCCTTTTTCCATCGATTCACGCGATTTAACCGCCGAGTCCACCGCTTTAACAGCCGCCTTGATATGCCGAGAACTGGCATTGGTAGTCAAAAATGAATCGCTGGTTTCTTTGAGCAGATTACGCAGAGTGGCTTCATTCTCACTTTTACTCATCTCCAAACGGTGCTGCGCTTCAAATAACTGATGGGTCGTTGTCCCACCGTTAAAAATTGGCACATTGACGTTGATCGCGGCAACCTGGGTCTGAATAGGAGCCGTACGCGTACTTTGATAGCCGGTATCAGTGTCATAGAAATTCAGCTGCAGATCTACAACAGGCAAATATTTTGATTTTTGCACTGCAACACTGTTTTCGGCGGCTTCAATTGCCAGATGTTTGGAAACCAGTAAAGGATTCTGGCTTTGCGCCATTTCCAGCCACTGTTGCAAATCACCATCCAGCGGTTTGTAATCCACATCCGGACGCAATTTGTTTAAGGCGGTAATTGTTTCACCGGTTAATTCACGTAAAGTCTGTTGCGCGGTAACCAACTCGGTCTCTGCCTGAATTTCATCAGCGACGAGTTGGTCCAATCGGGCTTCTACGGCGTAGACATCAGTGATTTTTAACAACTGTTTGGCAAACTGCTTTTGAACTTGTTGCAATTGCTTTTCGGTTGCTTGCTTTTCAGTGCGGGTATAACTAAGCTGATCTTCTGCCTGTAATACTGAAAAATAACGATCGACCACATCCAGAATCAGCGTATTCTGCGCATCAATCGACTCAATTTCGTACTGATCTTCAACTTTAGCTGCCCGGCGCCAGTCCCAGTATTTAGCAAAATCCACCAGGGTCTGATTTAAAGAGACATAGTAGCGAGTCCCCCGATAATTGCTTTGCACATCACGGGTCGTGTACTGAACATTCTGATTATTAGTCGACCAGTTCGCAGTCCCCATGACCTGAGGCATCATTTGCCCAAGAGCCTGACCTTTTTGTGCAGAACCGATATCGGCTTTAAGCTGAGCGGAGC
>RFQK01000253.1 GCA_009925045.1 Methylococcaceae bacterium | reverse complement strand
GCTGGTACAACTCGGCGATCAATATTGGTTTGGCTATCGTCTTCGAGACGCATTACCCAGTAGTCCAGGTCATTTCTTATTGTTTCAATTATTGTTCGGTACGCCTCATATCATTGCGAGCAGTCTGTTGTTACTGGTTCATCCGGATTACCTGAAGGTTTTTCGTAAACGTCTGCTGTTAATGACTGTGTTTATCGCCATTTTTTTTGGCATTGGTAGTCTGTTTATTCCATATACCGCTCTCTATGTGATTACCGCCTGTTGGACTGTCTATCATGTCCTGAAACAACAGCATGGCATTGCAAAAGCCGTGTGTCGGTTGCCAAAATATGCGTTCAATCTTCAGGTCGGGTTGAGTGTGGTAGGGGGGTGCTTTATTTATTTAGGGGTATTCCTAAAGAACAGTTTAACCCCCGAACAGGCCTTGCTGATTTTGAACCTGTCTCTGTGTTTTAGCATAGCGCTTGTTCTGTCAAGTCTATGGTGTTTACGCTTTATCAATAATGCCCAAGGGTTCTGGTTTTTGTGGGCAAACACGGTACTGGTTGTGATCAGTTATTATTTTTTAAGTCAGCATTATTATTTTCTGGCTATTTTGATTCCTCGGTTGGTTCACGACATCAGTGCATTTAGTTTCTATGTGAGCCATGATTACAATCGGCATCAATCGCTTACAGATACCCATCCGCTCTACACCATAGCCCGATCCTTAAAAATCCCAGTGGTTGTAATTTTGCCTGTCTTTTCATTTTTGCTGACTTATTGCTTACAAGCATACGGTGACGAATGGATTAACATGATCATGCGCACCTTGTTCGCAACCGAAGTGTATAAAGCCATCACTCTGGGTCTGTTTGGTTACCTAGCTTTAATGCATTACTACACTGAAGAGCTATAAAGGTGGTTCATTTCGATATTCGGATTCAATACTATTTACTAAGTTGTACACTATAAGCTTATTCATTGTTGGTTGAACCTATGCCTAGCTATATCAAGTTGATTGTTTTAACGTTGAGTTTACTGACGGCTAGTTGTGGAAGTATCAGTAAAGGAATAACCGAAGCCATTCTTGAAAAGCAAGATGCTGAAGATACAAGACAATGTGAAGTTCGCGGCGAGCCTTTCTTTGGACTCAAAAAGCAACTCCAACATCCAGACCGAAAAATGAAAGTGTTAATGGTCCATGGTGTGGGCCATCATTTACCTGGCTATTCTACGCAGTTCATGGAAAAGCTTGCCTCGCAACTCGATTTGCCGGTCATGGCAAAGAATCCCAAGAATATTGATTTGGTTGACCCCAAACAGCCGGCTAGCAAATCCGGACATCTACGCATCAATCGATTTTTAAATGCGCAACGTGATCAGGAATTATTATTTTATGAATTAAGTTGGTCAGACATCACCGCTAAAGACAAGGAGATTTTGTCATATGATAATTCAGGTGAACAATCATTCAGACGAGCTGAGGTAAATGATTTACTCAAAAAATTTTCGAATGATACGGGACCAGACCCTATCATTTATTTGGGTGAAAAGCGTGAAAGTATCTTGATTGCATTCGCACAATCTTTTTGCTGGATGATCAGTCATGACTGGCAAACATTACCGGATGATCAGCAAGCCATCTGTTCATCCAAAAACGTCAAGCCCATGATTTCTGACAGTTATGCATTTGTCTCACATAGTCTGGGAAGTCGAATTACGATTGATGGTTTACAACGTATAGCGACCATCTTGAGCAATGGTGATGGCGCCACTTATTATAATGACGTGGCTAACGCCATGAAAAACAAAGAGATACCAATTTATATGATGTTGCAATTAGGGCGTGCCCTCCCCTCAATTAGCCAACAACATGAAGCCTATTGCCAAATCAATGGTCAACAATACCAAGACCGCTTATTTGCAAAGACATCAATCATCGCTTTTAGCGATCCTAACGATTTACTCAGTTACGCGATACCGCACGATTTTGTGAGTAAATATCTCGATTCCCGTCTTTGTATTGATGTTATGAACGTTAATATCAATGTTGCCAAAGTTTACGATGCTTTTGGTCTGGGAAAGTTAGCAAATCCAATGGACGCCCATGTTGGTTATGATAATGATGATCGAGTCATTGCCCTGATTGCAAATGGCATAGGTCATCCCCATACTGCAGACATAGTGAAGAAAAACTGTCATTTAATTGAAATGGTTGAATAAAGTCATTTCTGAACTAGCACATAATTTTACTTGTGTTATAGTAGATATAAATGGGAATCATTATTAATTAGGTTTATAAGCACTATGAAGACTTCTCTTAAAAGCTTATCAGTTGGCGATACTGGTCGCATCCTAGGTTTTGATCAATCCGGTAGTGTTTATCGCAAAAAACTGCTGGCCATGGGGCCTGCGCCCCCGAGCCGCCAAGCGTACACCGCACGAGCGAAGCCCACTCGATTGGCGATAATTTGTCGGTCGGCGTAGCCGGAAAGATTCTGGAATCCG
>RFQK01000252.1 GCA_009925045.1 Methylococcaceae bacterium | reverse complement strand
ACAGGTCAAACAGGCTGTGCAGATTCCTGTGATCGCGAATGGTGATATCACCAGCGCGGAGAAAGCCAAACAAGTCTTAACGTATACCGGTGCGGATGCTGTCATGATAGGTCGCGCAGCACAGGGTAGGCCTTGGATTTTTGCCGAATTAGCCGCCAAGCTACAAGGCTTGGAGTTCAGTCAGCCTTCGTTGACCGAAATCAATGCGCTGGTCATGCAACACTTGGATAATCTCTATAGCTTCTATGGAAATGTCGCAGGTGTTAGAATTGCCCGTAAACATATTGCTTGGTACTTTGATCATCTGGGTGGATTGTCGGTTGCAAACAAGACCGCCATTCATCAGGCCGAACAACCCGCTGAACAGGCGGCACGGGTCGGCTTAGCCTTCCAAGAACTCATTCCTACATACGCTTATGGAAACTAGCAGGAAATGAATAAAGTCAATCTGTCCTCAGATACACTGTCTGAACACGTCAGGCATTGCGTTGAAAAATATTTTACTCAGCTCAATGGTCATGAATCAGCCGATCTCTACAATCTGGTTTTGGCCGAAGTCGAAAAACCCCTGCTGGAAACTGCGTTAAAATACGCCGACTTTAATCAAAGTAAGGCGGCTAAGTTATTAGGTATGAGTCGCAGTACCTTGCGTAAAAAACTCGAACAATACGGTATTCATTAATTTTTCGGTTACATACAGTAACGGATTTTTTATTCTTTCTTGAGGTTTGCATGAACAAAAAAGTGGCCCGGGCTTTGGTCAGTGTTTCGGATAAGAGCGGCGTTCTGGATTTCTGTCGTAGTCTGAGTCAGTTGGGTGTCGAATTATTATCAACCGGTGGCACTGCAAAATTACTGGCCGAACATCATGTCCCCGTCACCGAGGTTTCTGATTACACGGGTTTTCCGGAAATGATGGATGGACGGGTCAAAACCCTGCATCCTAAAGTGCATGGTGGTATTTTGGGGCGTCGTGGTATCGATGATGCGGTTATGGCGGCGAATCAAATTCAGGCGATTGATATGGTAGTCGTCAATCTCTATCCCTTTGAGCAAACCATTGCTAATCCCGATTGTGATCTGGACACTGCGATCGAAAATATCGATATCGGTGGTCCGACTATGATTCGCGCGGCAGCCAAAAATCATGCAGATGTTGCAGTGGTCGTCGATCCCGCTGATTACACGGCTGTTGTGGATGAATTGCAACAATCTGGTGGTTTGAGTCATAGCACTCGCTTTAACCTGGCGCTAAAAAGTTTTGAACATACCGGTCGTTATGACACGGCGATTGCAGCTTATTTAAGCAAAGTGAATGGCGGTGGTTTTCCAGATACCCTGAATCTACAGTTTCACCGTTTACAAACCATGCGTTATGGTGAAAACCCGCATCAAAATGCCGCTTTCTATCAGGAAAAAAATCCTGCGGCGGGCACAATCGCCGCTGCTAAGCAATTACAGGGCAAAGAGTTGTCTTATAACAATATTGCGGATGCAGATGCGGCGCTGGAATGTGTCAAAGCCTTTGATGGACAGCCGGCATGTGTGATTGTGAAACATGCCAACCCTTGTGGCGTGGCGGTCAGTGATAGTCTGTTTTCTGCCTATGAACTGGCTTACGCAACTGATCCGACATCGGCATTCGGCGGCATCATTGCCTTTAATGGTGTTCTTGATGAAGAGACTGCCGCCGAAATCGTGGCCAGACAATTTGTTGAGGTCATTATTGCCCCAAAAATCAGTGCGGCTGCTAAAGGCGTTTTGGCCAAAAAACAAAATGTCCGGGTTTTGGAATGTGATTATTGGAGCAATGCTCTCGCACCCGCTTTGGATTTTAAGCGCGTTGCCGGTGGTTTGCTGGTTCAGGACAAGGACACTGGCAGTATCGGTCCTGCCGATGTCAAAGTGGTGACTAAAAGAGCGCCGACTGACCAGGAATTATCAGACCTGTTATTCGCCTGGAAAGTGGCGAAGTTCGTCAAATCCAATGCCATTGTCTATGCAAAAAACGGCCAAACCATTGGTGTGGGGGCTGGGCAAATGAGCAGAGTTTATTCAGCGAAAATTGCCGGTATTAAAGCAGCTGATGAAGGCTTGGTGGTGCCGGGTTCTGTGATGGCCTCGGATGCGTTCTTCCCCTTCAGAGATGGGATAGATGCCGCAGCAGCAGCCGGCATAACCGCTGTGATACATCCAGGTGGTTCGATGCGTGACGAGGAAGTGATCGCCGCTGCTGATGAACATAACATCGCGATGGTATTAACCGGAATGCGTCATTTCCGTCACTAAAGTGAATACTTTTCTAATTTAGAATCCGTTGGATATTTCATGAAAATTCTTATCGTTGGTAGTGGTGGTCGTGAGCATGCATTAGCCTGGAAAGTCAGGCAGTCTCCTAAAGCCACGCAAGTTTTTGTGGCACCGGGCAATGCCGGTACAGCACTTGAACCCGGTATCAAAAATGTTGACTTGGCTGTGGATGACATTGCT
>RFQK01000251.1 GCA_009925045.1 Methylococcaceae bacterium | reverse complement strand
AACAAAAAGCCGCATCAAGCACTTTAAACTAAGCATGTCCACCAATCTCTGCATACTGGGCGCTGGCTCCTGGGGTACCGCTCTGGCATTGCAGGCCGCACGTAACGGTGTTGATACCGTCTTATGGGGGCATAATCACCAGCATATAGCGCACATTAAGCTTCTTGGCGAAAATGCGCGCTATTTGCCGGGCTTTCAGTTTCCTGCCAATCTGAGTGTTAGCGATGACCTAGCAACAGCTATCCAAAATAGCCAACTCGTGCTATTGGTGGTACCCAGCCATGCCTTTAAAAAAACCTTGCTCGACATAAAGCCCTTTTTGTCAAAAGGACAGGCAGTTGCCTGGGCCACAAAAGGCTTCGATCATGATAATGGCGCTTTGCTGAGTGAAATTAGTCAATCGATTCTGGGCGAATCTGTCGCCACTGCGGTTCTGTCCGGTCCTACGTTTGCTCAGGAAGTCGCAGCAGGCTTACCAACTGCACTGACGGTAGCCTCAAAATCGGATTCACTGGCGACTACACTGACACACATTCTGCACAATCCGACGTTTAGAACCTATACCAGTCATGATTTGATCGGGGTTCAGGTCGGCGGAGCCTGTAAAAATGTTCTGGCCATTGCCGCAGGGATTGCTGATGGTCTGGGTTTTGGGGCAAACACCCGTGCAGCATTAATCACCCGAGGTCTAAGCGAGATTATGCGTCTCGGCACCAATTTAGGTGGCCAAGCCGATACCTTTATGGGATTAACCGGTTTAGGCGATTTGATTCTGACGTGTACGGATAATCAATCCCGCAATCGTCGCTTTGGTTTAGCACTCGGTAAGGGCGAAAGTCGTGAACAAGCCTTACTGGATATTGCTCAACAAGTCGAAGGCATCAGCGCGGCCAGACAGGCTTATTTACTCTCCTTACAACACGGCGTGGATATGCCGATTACCGAACAAGTCTATAAGGTTTTATTTGAAGACTTATCGCCCAAGGTCGCTGTGCAAAATCTGTTGGGCCGTGATCAAAAACCGGAAATATCAAATAACTGAATTAACCGCCAAACAATTGTTGGTCGATCAGGTCACATAAGCAGTGGGTAATCAACAAATGCACTTCCTGGACCCGGGCTGTTGAGGTCGAGGGCACGCGTATTTCAATGTCCGATTCTTTGAGATTCTGAGCGAGTCCGCCACCATCTTTACCGGTGAGGGCAATAACCGTCATGTCTTTATCCTGAGCCACTTTGGCTGCTCTCAGCAAATTCCCAGAATTGCCGCTACTGGTATAAATCAGCAAAACATCGCCGGCTTGGCCTAAAGCGCGTATCTGTTTGGCGAATACTTCGTCAAAATGATAATCGTTGGCGATTGAAGTCAGAGTAGAGCTATCGGTGGTCAATGCAATTGCCGGTAAAGCCGGCCTTTCACGCTCGAACCGATTCAGCATTTCGGATGAAAAATGTTGAGCATCCCCAGCCGAGCCGCCATTGCCGCAACACAGCACCTTTTTGTCATCGACCAAGGCCTCAACAATTTTCTGGGAAGCGAATTCAATTAATTCGCACAGATTGTTCATCGCATCCTGTTTGGTTTGAATGCTATCGGAAAAATGATTGATGATGCGATCTTGTAAATTCATAAATTATGTTTGAAAAGCGTTTTTGATCCATTCCAGCGGTTTACCCGCAGTCAGCGCGACGACATCGAAACGCACGGCGACCTGATTAAGGTTATGCATTATCACATAATGCTGAGTGGCTTTGATGATACGCTGTTGTTTTTGGTCAGTAATACTGGCTGCGGCGCTGCCGTAGTGGTCATTCTTACGATAGCGCACTTCAACCACCACTAAGGTATTACCCTCCCAAAGCAACAAATCCAGTTCACCTAGCTTGCAGCGGTAATTACTGGCCAGCCAGCGTAATCCTTGTTGTTGTAAATACTGCAAAGCCTGCATTTCAGCCAACCGTCCGCTGACAAGATGCTGTGCTGGCTCGGGCTTTTTTATCGGCATAGGCTGTTTTTCAGGAAAAACCGACAAAAAATCATCATAGCGGGCATAATGCGCGGGCCTCGTTTAATTAAGCTTAATTTATACACATGTCCGGAAAACTCTATGTGGTGGCCACACCGATTGGCAATTTAGGTGATCTCAGTTCACGCGCCATTGAGACCCTTAAACAAGTCGATTTGATCGCCGCCGAAGATACCCGCCATGCACGCCCTTTGTTACAACATTTTGGGATTAATAAACCCCTGCAATCTCTGCATCAACATAACGAAGAGCACATCGCCCGACACCTAGTCGAACGTATCCAAGCCGGCGAATCCATTGCGCTTATTTCCGATGCCGGTACACCTTTACTGAGTGACCCTGGCTTACCACTCGTTCAATTAGCCCGTGAGCAGGGCATAGAGGTTTCCCCAATACCCGGCGCCTGTGCACTGATTGCAGCTTTATCTGTGTCCGGACTGGCTTTAAGCCGCTTTAGTTTTGAGGGCTTTTTGCCACGCACCTCATCCGCCCG
>RFQK01000026.1 GCA_009925045.1 Methylococcaceae bacterium | reverse complement strand
AGGTCTGGTTTTTATCATGAAAGCCTTGGTTGCAGCCATGAAGCAATACCCGGCCTTCAACAGCTCGTTATCAGCAGACGGCGAGCGACTCATTTATAAAAAATACTTTCATTTAGGCATTGCCGTAGATACGCCAAACGGTCTGGTGGTGCCAGTGATTCGCAATGTGGATCAAAAAAGTATTTTTGAGCTCACCACAGAGCTGGCAGAAAAAAGCCAGTTAGCGCGTCAGGGCAAATTAATGCCGGCCGATATGCAAGGCGGTTGTATGACGATTTCCAGTCTGGGTGGTATCGGCGGTACTGCATTCACCCCGATTGTCAATGCCCCCGAGGTAGCGATACTTGGCGTGACCCGATCCAAAGTCCAGCCCGTCTGGAATGGCGCAAGCTTTGAGCCACAGCTCATGTTGCCTTTGGATATTACCTATGATCACCGTGTTATCGATGGTGCCGAAGGTGCGCGTTTTATGGAAGCGCTTAAATATTATCTGGGCGACGTGCGTCGTCTGTTGCTGTAGGAGAAAAAGACGTGGCGAATAGCACTCCAATACAGGCCGAGGTTCTGGTTTTAGGTGGTGGTCCGGGTGGTTACATATTCCTTCCAAAGCGTTATTGCATGTGGCCCAAGTGATCCATGAAGCCGATGCATTTGCGGAACATGGTGTGACATTTGCCAAGCCACAAATTGATCTGGATAAGGTCAGAAGCTGGAAAGAAAGTGTCACGCAAACCTTAAATCAGGGCTTGGCGCGTCTGGCGAAACAACGCAACGTCACCGTTGTTTCGGGGTATGGCAAATTTACCTCCTCAACCAGTCTGTCGGTTGAAGGCGAGCAAGGTATTCAGGTAGTTAATTTTGAAAATGCCATCATTGCTGCCGGTTCGCACCCTACCCAAATTCCGGTCTTCCCTAACGATGATCCGCGTTTATGGAATTCTACAGATGCTTTAGCATTGAAATCAGTTCCCGAAAAACTACTGATTCTGGGTGGTGGGATTATTGGCTTGGAAATGGCGACCGTTTACCATGCGCTGGGCTCAAAAATCAGCGTGGTCGAGTTGATGGATCAGATTATTCCGGGCTGTGATAAGGATTTGGTTACACCTTTACAGCGCCGCATTAAAAAACAATATGACAATCTTTGGCTGCAAACCAAGGTTACCCGTATTGAAGCCTTGCCAGAGGGTCTGAAAGTCAGTTTCGAGGGTAAAAATGCGCCTGAGTCAGAATTATTCGATGCGGTTCTGGTGGCAGTGGGTCGTCGACCCAATGGCAAGTTGATCGATGCTGAAAAAGCAGGTGTTGCGGTTGACGAAGCAGGTTTTATTGCCGTGGATAAACAACAACGTACCAATGTCTCGAATATTTTTGCCATTGGTGACATCGTTGGTAATCCTATGCTGGCGCACAAAGCCAGTTATGAAGGCAAGATTGCCGCAGAAGTGATTAGTGGTCATAAAGCCGGCTTTGATGCCTTAACCATTCCTTCGGTGGCATACACCGACCCTGAAGTTGCCTGGATGGGACTGTCTGAGACTCAGGCACAAGCGCAAGGTGTGGATTATGAAAAAGCTGTGTTCCCTTGGGCGGCCAGTGGACGCTCACTGGCATTAGGTCGTAATGAGGGCTTAACCAAAATCATTACCGATAAATCATCAGGTCGCTTATTAGGTGCAGGTTTTGTCGGTCCAGGTGCTGGCGAGTTACTGGCTGAAGCCGTACTGGCTCTGGAAATGGGAGCAGATGCGGCGGATATTAGTCTGACGATTCACGCCCACCCTACGTTATCGGAAAGTTTTGCGTTTGCTGCAGAAATGATCGAAGGCACGATTACCGATCTCTACATCAAAAAATAAAAAAAGCGGGTTGTCAATTTGGCAACCCGCTATCTTTTCTAAGCTGCTTTCATATAAGTCCGGCCTCGAGCCAGAATTCCGTCGCGTGCTTGATCTGCCAGTTTTAATAAACGGCTTTTGAGTTCCGCATCAACCTGCAATTCTTTCAGTGTCTCATTAAGATTGTCTAAAAAAGCGTCGTAATGAGAATCATCAGGTAGCAGTTTAATCAAAAACGAGTGATTTTCGCAAAGTAAAGTAATCGGTCTGACTTCTTGTCCGCCAACCAAATCCAGCAAAAAACCAAAATCATTGCCAGTCACCAAGCTAGGTTTGTGATTGTTTCTGGCGAAAGCTTCTTGAAAGAAATCATTCAAAATCTCTAGGGTTTGATCGTCATTCAAAGGTTTTTGATTGATCACAATATCCACATAGCTTTTTAAAGCAGCAGTCTGTTGTTTGATCGGGTTACTGTTAAAAAAACGATTAATGCGGAAATCATCCAGCATTTTTGAGAAACAAGTCTCTATCACATTATCAATCAGGGAATTCATTTGGGTTCTCCAGTCAGCATTTAAAAATCAGTTTTCCAGCTAGATTGCGAATGTCAACTGATGTCGCTCGGATTTAGAAAATTATGAATAGAAATTGTGAGAATGGTTTTAGAAACTGTGAAATTGGGTTTGCGCTCTAGTTTCATAACTAACATGAATAAAAACCATTAACAGTTTGATAAAAATAGAGTTTATTTTTTGCGAATTTTTGTGGTTTTTTTGGTACAGAAAAAAAACGTAAGTCATTGTTGAAAAAGAAAGAATTTAGGCAAAACGACTCTTGACTACAGGCGTTTAGAAAACTATAGTGGCGCCAAAGTGGAATAAAGTGGTTAGAAAGGGAAAATTTTGGAGCCAAGAGGTTAATTTTGTTCAGAGGCATTAGTTCAATCAGTCTAGACGCGAAAGGTCGCGTTGCGATTCCTACCCGGTATCGGGAGGAATTACAGGATTGTTGTGACCGTCAATTGGTCGTGACAGTGGCTGTTGACGAGAAATGTGTCGGTGAACCTGGCTGTTTGTGGCTTTATCCATTGCCAGAATGGGAGAAGCTAGAGCAGACCATTAGTAAATTGCCTACCTTGAACAAAATGGCTGGCAAGTTAAGACGTTTTGTGATCGGCAATGCCACTGAATGCGAAATGGATAATCAAGGGCGTTTGTTGTTGCCTGAAAAATTGCGCGAATTTGCAGGCATGGAAAAACATATCGTCTTGGTTGGTCAATTGAACAAATTCGAAATTTGGAATGAATCGGCCTGGCAGGCTAAAGAGCAGGAATGGCTGGATGGCAGCGATAGCGAGGGCCTGGAAGATCTCGATAGCCTGTCGTTCTAATGATGGCGGTTTTGCACCAGTCGGTACTGTATCAAGAAGCGCTTGATGCACTGAACATCCGCCCTAATGGATTGTATGTGGATGCTACGTTTGGTAGAGGTGGTCATAGCAAAGGGATTTTAGAGGTGCTGGGATCATCGGGTAGTTTGCTGGCTTTTGATAGAGACTTAGAAGCTATCAACAGTAATGAAGCCAAGGTCCTAAAACAAGATGTGCGTTTTTATTTACATCATGGATGTTTTGCTGAATTGGCATCGGTTTGTCGGCAGAGAGAATGCGACGGCAAAGTGGATGGAATTTTGCTGGATTTAGGGGTCTCCTCACCACAATTGGATTTTGCCGAGCGTGGATTCAGTTTTTTGCGAGACGGACCTTTGGATATGCGTATGGATACTACGAATGGGCTTTCAGCGGCTGATTATCTGGCGCATGTGAGCGAACAAGACTTGGTTAAAGTGCTATTCGAGTACGGCGAAGAACGCTTTGCCAGACGGATTGCCAAGGCAATCATTGAGCAGCGAAAAACCGCAGCGATTGAAACAACCTTGCAATTAGCAAAACTGATCGAGCAGGCCGTTCCATTTAAGGAAAAACACAAACATCCTGCAACCCGGAGCTTTCAGGCGATCAGAATTGAAATTAACCAAGAGCTTGAACAAGTAAAACAGGTTTTAGAACAAGCGCTTGATGTCTTGGCGCCAGGTGGACGATTAGTCGTGATTGCCTTCCATTCGCTGGAAGATCGGATTGTCAAACGCTTTATACGCTCTGAATCAGGACGCAAAACCAATCCTGGCAAATTGCCTATCAAAGAAGAGGCAATTGAACGAGGAAAGCTTAAAAAAATTGGCCAGTCAATTCGAGCTCAAGAGGCTGAATTGAAACAAAACCCAAGGGCTAGAAGCGCGGTCATGAGAGTGGCGGAGAAAATCTAATGGATACAGCAAAAAACGTACTGCTGGGATTATTAGTAGCCATGCTGATTTTGTCGGCAATTGCGGTTGTCTACAGTAAATATCAACAGCGTCAAATATTTATGGAAATCCAGAGCAAAGAAAAAGAGCTGGATGAATATGAAGTGGAATGGGGACGTTTGCAATTAGAGCTCACTACGCTGACCGAAGAGAATCGGGTAGAAATTGAAGCACGCAATCGCCTGATGCTGACTTTGCCAACTCAAGACAAAATTATCTATATCAAACCCTAATGCGTACTCGAGCAAACACGCTGACAGCCTACAACACCAATTTTGCGAATCGTCGCAAGTTATTGTTAGCTGCCATTATGGCGGCAATGACAGTGTTGGTGGCGCGTGCATTTTATCTGCAGATTCTCAATAAAGAGTTTTTGCAAGATAAAGCCGACATGCAGCATGTAAGTGTGGTGCCAGTGTCTGCCTATCGGGGGCAGATTAAAGATAGAAACGGTGAGCCATTAGCAATCAGTACTCCGGTTCAGTCCATATGGGTGAATCCAAGACAGTTAAGAGAGCCAGATTTTGACAAGTTAAAGGACATGGCCAGAATTTTATCCATGTCAGAAGCCGAGTTACGTAACCAGCTGCTAAAAGATAAACAAGCCGACAAGCGCTTTACTTACATCAAGCGCCAGATCAATCCTTTGATTGCCGATAAAGTCAAAGCCTTAGAAATAAACGGGGTTTACTTCGAAAGAGAGTTCAAACGCTACTACCCCGCAGGCGCGGTTTCTGGTCACTTACTTGGTTTTAATAATATCGATGATATTGGCCAGGAAGGGATGGAACATGGTTATGAGCATATTTTACGCGGCAAGATTGGCAAGAAGCGTGTCATCAAGGATGGCAAAGGTCATGTTATCAAGGATGTTGAGAACATAGAGGAAGCGGAAGCCGGTCAGGACTTGGTCTTAACCATAGACGAGCGCTTGCAATATCTGGCTTATCGGGAATTACAAAACACCTTGCTTCAGAATAAGGCGCGTGCAGCGTCTTTAGTGGTTTTGGATGCCAAAAACGGTGATGTATTGGCAACAGTCACGCAGCCAGCGTTTAATCCAAATAACCGTAAAGAATTGAATGGCAGTCGTTATCGTAACCGTGCAATGGTCGATACCTTCGAGCCAGGCTCGACAGTGAAGCCGTTTGTCGTTGCAGCGGCCTTGGATGGCGCTTATGTCGATCCTAACATCATGATAGAGACACATGGAACCTATCAGTTTGGTCGCAACGTGATTAAAGATGTGCATAACTACGGCACCTTGGATTTAACCCATGTGTTGCAAAAGTCCAGCAATATTGGTGTCGCCAAAATTGCTATGACAATGCCACCAGAATATTTCTGGGGTGTGTATAGCAAATTGGGTTTTGGCACCTCAGCGGGTGTGGGTTTTCCGGGGGAAGCGAGTGGTTCATTGTCGGATTACCAAAATTGGCATGATTTTGACCAAGCTGCATTGTCGTTTGGCTATGGTGTTTCGGTGTCAGCATTGCAATTGGCCAGAGCTTGGACAGCATTGGCCGATGATGGAATTTTGCATTCTGTAACTTTATTGAAGAGGGAAGAAGATCCGGATGCACAACGTGTTTTTAAAGCCGCAACAGCACGCAAGGTGCGTGAAATGCTCGAACACGTTATCACTAAAGAAGGCACTGCTTATCAGGCACGTGTTGAAGGTTATCGAGTAGCCGGTAAAACAGGTACCGTGAAAAAAGCCGGCGCGGGAGGATATACCGATGACAAATATTTATCGGTATTTGTGGGCTTGGCCCCTGCCAGTAACCCACGCTTTATTATTGCCATTGTGGTGGATGAGCCGAACTCTGGCCAGTATTACGGTGGCTTAGTTGCAGCACCTGCTTTCGCAAAAGTGATGGCTGGCGCACTCCGTGTGTACGGTGTGGAGCCGGATGGTGTTGAAAACATGCATTTATTGTTGAGCAAACAATGAGATTGCAAGCCTTACTGAAAACGGTTGCTGATATCTCGATTGACATCGAGATCACCGGACTGAGTCTGGATAGTCGCCAAGTCAAAGACGGTTTCGCATTTATCGCCCTGAAAGGCGAACACCATCATGGTCTGGATTTTGCGGAACAGGCGATTTCTAAGGGTGCAATAGCCGTTATTTATGAGCCAGAAGGTGCAGGTGTACTTCCAGAAGTTGATATTCAATGGATTGCGATTTCAGGCTTGGCAGACAAACTGGGTTCGATAGCCGCAACTTTTTATGCGGATCCCTCTCAGCAATTAAAGGTAATTGGTATTACAGGCACAAATGGCAAAACCACTTGTAGCCAGTTATTAGCTCAGGCCTTGGACAATAGTGCGGTGATCGGAACGCTTGGTTGGGGTGACCCCAATCAGTTGATGCCTACTTTGAATACCACGCCCGATGCGTTGGCAGTGCAACAAATGTTGGGAAGTTGTCTACAGAGAGCCAAGCAAATCGTTGCGATGGAGGTTTCATCACATGGTTTGGAACAGGGTCGGGTCAATGGAGTGAACTTTACCGGTGCCGTGTTTACGAATTTCAGTCGCGATCACCTAGATTTTCACGGCAGCATGGCGCAGTACCTAAAAGCCAAAATGAAGCTGTTTAAGCGACCCGAGTTGAAGTTTGCGGTGTTAAATCTGGACGATCCGCAGGCGACTGAAATTTTGGCAGTTATACCCCGTTCGGTAGCGATATGGACCTACAGCAGTCAGGGTCGTAGTCAAAACAATACCGAAAGTATTTGGGTAACTGAACAACGCTACGGAAGTGATGGGATTCGTTTTGATGTGCATTGGAACGGGAAAACCCTAGGTGCTTTCACGCCCTTACTGGGCAAATTTAATCTCGACAATGTATTGGCAATTTTCACGACTTTGCTGGCGCTGGGAATGGATTTCAGTCAAGCAGTCAGCAAACTGGCAGATTTAAAGCCAATTTGTGGTCGTATGGAGCGTATTGGAGCGGTCAATCAGCCTACGGTGGTGGTCGATTATGCACATACTCCCGATGCCTTGGAAAAGGTACTTGAGGCAGTCAAAAGTGAAAAACACTTGTCGGTGGTATTCGGTTGCGGTGGTAATCGAGATCAGGGTAAACGCCCAGAAATGAGACGGATTGCCGAGCGCTATGCGGATCGAGTGATTATTACCGATGACAATCCGCGCAACGAAGCC
Organism: Methylococcaceae bacterium; assembly: GCA_009925045.1. Classification (GTDB taxonomy): domain Bacteria; phylum Pseudomonadota; class Gammaproteobacteria; order Methylococcales; family Methylomonadaceae; genus Methylomonas. Next base: position 4,744 of record RFQK01000026.1, on the reverse strand, counting down.
CCTGAAGCAATTATCCAAGACATCATGCGTGGTTGTGAAACTAACAAAGTTGAAGTGATTCACGATCGGGCTTCTGCGATAGAGGCTGCCATCTCGCAGGCTAAAGCAGGTGACTATGTTGTGATTGCCGGTAAGGGGCATGAAGATTATCAGGAAATCAATGGCGTGAAGTGGCCGTTTAAAGATCAGGAACAGGTTAAAAAAGTTTTGGCAGTTTGGGGGACATTGAAATGAAATTGCAGTTGAGCGAAATAGCACAGGCAGTCAACGGCCGTTTGGTCGGTGCTGATGTGTGCGTTGAAGGTGTCAGTATTGACACTCGCCAATTGCAGGCTGGACAGCTTTACGTTGCGATTAAAGGCCACCAGTTTGATGGACATGATTTTGTTGCACAGGCAGAGCTTGCCGATGCGGGTGCCTTATTAGTTGACAGACCTATGGCCAGCGAATTACCGCATATTGTCGTCGCTGATACACGACTGGCATTAGCCGAACTGGCCGGATACTGGCGTAGTCAATTATCGGTCAGAGTAATCGGTGTAACCGGCAGTAATGGTAAAACGACCGTCAAAGAAATGCTCGCAACGGTATTGTCTACAGCCGGTGAAACATTGTCGACGCGCGGCAATCTGAATAACGACATCGGCGTACCCCTGACTTTGTTGCGTTTAACGCCTGAGCACCAATTTGCCGTCATTGAAATGGGTGCTAATCATCCGGGGGAAATTGCCTACACCAGTCATTATGCAAAAGCTGAAATCAGTGTCATTACCAATGTAGGCAGAGCCCATATTGCCGGCTTTGTTGACTTACAAGGCGTTGCCAAAACAAAAGCGGAAATAGTCGAGAATTTGGCGGCCGATGGTGTGGCCGTTTTGAATGCAGACGATGAGTTTTTTCCTTATTGGCAAGAAGTGGCGGCAGGGCGGCAAATACGCAGTTTTGGTTTAGCTCCAAGCGCGCAGATTCGTGCCAGCAATATCGTCAGTGAATTGACCGAACAAGGTTATGAAACACGCTTTGAGATTCATGTTCCGCAGACGGAAACAGTGGCATGTCGTTTAAAGTTAGCGGGTGAACATAATGTTAGAAATGCTTTGGCAGTAGTGGCTGTAGCCACCTATTTTGGTCTCTCATTGCAACAAATAAGCACCGCCCTCGCGCAATTAAAACCTGTGACAGGCCGCATGCAGCCACTATTAGGTCGCAAAGGCAATATTGTCATTGATGATACCTATAACGCCAATCCTTCCTCATTGAAAGCGGCACTCGAAGCCTTGAAGGCGGATGCTGATAATTGGGTAATCCTGGGGGCTTTTGGTGAATTAGGGCCGGATAGTGAGGCTGCTCATGGCGAAATGGGACTTACTTTGAAGCAGATGTCAGTTAAACGACTATTTGCTACCGGTGAATTGGCTAAACATACCGTGCTTGCGTTTGGTGAAGGTGCTGAATTTTTTGAAACGCAGGAACAATTAATCAGCGCCCTCAATCTGGCACTGAATGGTACGGAAACCTTACTCGTTAAAGGCTCGCGCTCACAAAAAATGGAAAACGTGGTCGCCTCTTTGGTTGAAAATTACAGAGCAGCATAATGTTACTTTTACTTGCAGACTATTTATCCAACATCGATAGCGGCTTCCGGGTTCTGCACTATCTTACCTTTCGTGCGATTCTGGGTGTCTTAACCGCTCTGGTTATTTCATTGTTGATCGGTCCGGTCATGATCAAGAAACTGACCCGTAACAAGATTGGTCAAAGTGTGCGTGATGATGGTCCACAAAGTCACTTTTCCAAATCTGGCACACCGACGATGGGCGGCGCGATGATTTTATTCGCGGTAGCAATTAGTACCTTGCTGTGTGCGGATTTAAGCAATCGCTATATTTGGGTGGTATTGATCGTAACCTTAGCCCACGGTGTGATTGGTTTTGTGGATGATTATAGAAAAGTCTTGCTGGGTAACAGTGATGGGCTTTCAGCCAAAGCCAAGTATTTCTGGCAGTCAGTGGTGGCCTTGGGGGCTGCGCTATATCTTTACAATACTGCTCAAGTGGCGGCTGAAACCCAATTGATTTTCCCATTCTTCAAAAACATCACCCTTGAAATGGGTTGGGGTTATGTGGTGTTGACCTACTTCGTGATTGTAGGTTCAAGTAACGCAGTCAATTTGACAGACGGTCTTGACGGTCTGGCAATCATGCCCACCGTGATGATTGCAGCCGCTTTAGCGATATTTGCCTACCTCTCTGGCCATAGTAATTTTGCCCAATATTTGCAGATTCCCCATTTACCAAAATCCGGTGAACTGATGGTGTTTTGCGCTGCATTAGTGGGATCTGGATTAGGTTTTCTGTGGTTCAACGCCTACCCAGCCATGGTGTTTATGGGTGATGTAGGTGCTTTGGCTTTGGGTGCTGCCTTAGGTGTGGTGGCGGTCTTGGTAAGACAAGAAGTCGTTTTGGTGATTATGGGTGGCATTTTTGTCATGGAAACCATTTCGGTGATTATTCAGGTTGCTTCCTACAAAACCCGCAAGAAAAGAGTGTTTCTGATGGCACCTATCCATCATCATTTTGAATTAAAAGGCTGGCCAGAGCCACGCGTTATCGTGCGTTTCTGGATCATTTCGGTAGTGTTGGTCTTAATTGGCCTGTCTACATTAAAGCTGAGATAAGCAATGAATCAGCAAAGCCTACTTGACAATCTAGAGACAAAATTCGGCCTTAAGCCGAGTAATGCTCGTGTGTTGATCGTCGGCTTGGGCGAGACAGGATATTCGGTTGCACAATTTTTGCTGGAAACGCCGATTAAATTTGCCGTCATTGATAGTCGTAAAAATCCACCCTTATTGGAAAGCTTTCGTCAGCACATGCCGGATGTGGCTTTATTTTGTGGTGCATTTACTCAAGCGGCTTTTAATGTAGCAACTCATTTGATTGTCAGTCCGGGGGTCTCTTTACAGGAACCGATGTTGCAACAGGCGCTGGTCTCGGGTATCCGTATTATGAGTGATATCGACTTATTTGCCTGTGCGACAGATAAGCCGTGTTAAAACTGCGATTGGCGGTAATTTGGGCACACCTGCTCTAAATTTATTGCAACAAGATGCAGAGTTATATGTGCTCGAATTGTCGAGTTTTCAGTTAGAAAGAACTTCAGCATTGAATGCGGCAGCATCGACCGTTTTAAACGTCACCCCTGATCATTTGGACAGACATGATGGAATGGCGGCTTATGCAGAAGAAAAACAACGGATCTTCAGAGGCGACGGTGCCGTCGTCTTAAATGTCGATGATGAGTGGGTGGCAGCTATGGCTCTACCTGGGCGTCGTCACTTGCGTTTTTCTATACAAAAACCAGCTGATTTTTATTTAGAGAATAAGCCAGATGCCTCGTTAATGTTTGAGGATCAAGCCCTTATGCTGGCCAGCGAATTACCTTTGGAGGGTAGCCATAATATTGCGAATGCGCTGGCGGCTTTGGCTTTAGGTTACGCCGTGGGCTTGGACTTAGCTGCGATGTGTAATGCCCTAAAAACATTCAAAGGTTTACCGCATCGTATGCAAAAGGTGGCGCAAATTAAGGGCGTCACTTGGGTTAATGATTCAAAAGCAACCAATATCGGCGCGACTGTCGCAGCCTTACAGGGTTATCAGCACAAAGTAGTGTTACTGGCCGGGGGGGATGCCAAAGGTGCGGATATGGCGGAGTTAGCTCCCATCGTCCAGGCTAAATGTCAATCGGTTGTTGTGATGGGTAAGGACGCTGATTTAATCAGTCATGCGGTTGAGTCCTATGTGCCGGTATTTTACGCGAACAATATGCGTGAAGCCGTCGCGATTGCGGCTCAACAGGCACAAACCGGTGAAACAGTCTTGTTGTCACCAGCATGTGCCAGCTTGGATCAATACAAAAGCTATGCTGATCGAGGCAACAAATTCTCTGAAGCGGTGATGGAGTTGCTGGCATGCTGAGTCCTAAAGCCGTTTTAAAATCCGTACCCAGAACCCAGGTCGATGGCTTGTTGATGCTGTCTTGTTTTGGCTTGCTGATATTAGGTTTCTTGATGGTGGTGTCAGCCTCGTTGCACTTGGGTGTAAAAATGGCCAATGACATTTCACATTATCCGTTCAAACAATTACTACACATCTTATTGGGATTGTTGTTTGCCGCAGGTATTTTACAAGTACCCATGTCGACTTGGCAGCGTTATGGTCAACCGCTGTTTATTGCGGGCTTAGTTTTATTATTGGTGGTTTTGGTTCCCGGTGTTGGGATTCGGGTCAACGGTAGTATTCGCTGGATCTCATTATTAGGGATGCGTATTCAGGTATCAGAAGTGGTTAAACTGATTGCAGTTGTCTATATGGCCGGTTATATCACCCGCCATGGCAATCATGTTCGTCGTTCGGCGATCGGGTTGGTTAAACCCTTAATGTTGTTTTCGGTTGCATGTCTCTTATTACTGATGGAACCGGATTTTGGATCTGCTGTCGTGATACTGATTATTGCCATGGGCATGATGTTTTTAGGCGGTGCACGCTTGTCACAATTCATCGTGTTACTAGGCATACTCACTGCGTTAGCCGTTGTGCTGGTCTATGTCTCACCCTATCGCTTAGCCAGGGTATTAAGTTTTCGTGATCCTTGGGCAGACGCAAGGAACACGGGCTTTCAGCTTACTCAAGCTTTGATTTCCTTTGGTCGAGGAGAGTTTTTTGGCGTCGGTTTGGGGAACGGC
>RFQK01000250.1 GCA_009925045.1 Methylococcaceae bacterium | reverse complement strand
GCGACGAGGTGGTCCCGTTCCCTACTCGATTATGAACAATGTAATGGTCAACTTTTTTCGGACACTGATATAGGTTGTTTTTCTGCCATTTTAAGTTCATAGCCATTAGGCGACAGATAGCCCAATGTTGAATGCTGCCGACGACTGTTATAAAAATTAACGATGTAGTCAGTCACATCGCGCATAGCTTCATCGTGATTGGCATACTGTTGTCGCCAAACGCGCTCCATTTTTAAGTTGAGAAAGAAACGCTCCATTACGCTATTATCCCAACAATTGCCCTGACGACTCATACTGCCCACCAAACCGTGTTTATCCAATAAATCTCGATATTCATGGCTTGCATATTGACTACCCCGATCAGAATGCATCACTAGCCCTGCTGCGGGCCGACGCTGGCAAATCGCGATATGCAGCGCCGTACACACCAACGATGCCGGCATATTGGGTGCCATTGACCAGCCCACAATTTTTCTTGAATACAAATCCAATACAGCCGCCAAATATAACCAGCCACTACCGGTGCGAATATAAGTGATATCGGCTACCCAAGCTTGATTAGCGGCTTGAGGCTTGAAATGACGGTTCAAAACATTCTCAAAAATCGGTAAATCATGGTTGCTATCCGTTGTATTCACAAATTTAGGCTTCCAAACTGGCTTTAACTGACATTCACGCATCAGCGATCGCACCTTGTAACGACCAATCTTAATCTCTTTTTGATTTAACTCGTTTTTTAAGCGACGACTGCCGTAAGTTCGCTCAAAAAATTCAAAAAGCGTTTTTAACTGTACTCGGATTGCGCACACCGGCTTTGGGGTTCTGGCACGCAGTCTTGCGGCATAGTAACCGGAACGACTAACCCCCAAGACACGACAACCTTGCTGCACGCTTATCGCCTCCTTCGCTTGCCAAGTATCAATCAGCTCGTAGCTTACCGAAGTTCGCGGGCGAAGAAGGCTGAGACCTTTTTTAGCAGTTCGTTATCCGATTTTAATTGGCGATTTTCAGCTTCCAATTGCCGGATCCGCTGTTGTTTGGGGGTTAATGGTTTTCCGATACCGACTTGCCCCAGTTGCGCGGCTTCGGCCTGTTTCAACCAGCGTCTAACCGCTGTTTCTCCCACCTGCATATCTTGGCAAACCTGGGCAATACTTAATCCATTGGATTGGATCATTTTCACGATTTCTAACTTGAAAGCGCTATCAAATACTCGGCGTTTTTGATTCATATTTAGTGGTTCCCTGTTTCAGTTGATTTAAGTTTATCAACCTATTGGGGTGTCTGTTTTTATTAGACCACTACACCATCAGGGTTCCAACCTTCCTGATTGGCATCGCGAAAACTCTACTTCCTGAGTCTGCCCTCGTTGCTCTGGCAAATCGAGGCATAAACGTGCTGGCCATCGCGGAGGCAAAAAAACAGGGAGTCACCTACTCGACGTCTCTTGATGTGTGTGAGCATGGCATAGACAAGAAAATTGTAGTTTCACTAATATGAGGTAAAGGTATCGTGTTCGATAAGCCTCGATGCACAACACCCGAGGCCAACCCATCATTCCACCGAACCTTGCGCAAAAAGCCGCGCAAGGTCCGGTGAATTCAAACATTAGGGCTTACATGAAACGTTTCCGCGAATTGATGAAGGAGAAACTTATATGTTCGTAATTCAGCTTAAATTTTCAACCAACAAAGCCAATGCCGGCCAATTTATGGACGGTCATAACGCATGGCTAAAAGATGGCTTTGCCAAAGGTACGTTTCTGCTGGCGGGAACGATTCAACCAAAGCTCGGTGGGGCGATACTTGCTCACAATGCAACGCATGACCAAATTCAAGCTATCGTCAAAGAAGACCCCTTCGTTGTTGAAGGTGTGGTAACCGCAGAAATCATTGAGATCACCCCTTCGAAAGCTGCACCCCAGTTCGAGTTTCTGTTGGAACAATGAGTAGAGAAAAGCCATGAACACCACAGTTTTCGCCCCTGATGGGAAACCTCGTTGTCGTTGGTGCTCTGCGGCCTTTAGAAATCAACTTAGCCTGTCCGGCTCCCGATGACCTATAGCCCGATTGATCAAGCCACCTTGTTTTTCGGCATCCACCGTGGATTCACACCGCCGAGGGTCGAAGACAGTGTGAACAATACCACTGGCGGTTCGGTGGAAATCGGACCCGAGATTAGCTGAAATACTGAATTTGATGTCAGGGCAAGACCGACACGCGGTGTCAAAACCGAATTGACGTATTTCCACAACAATTTCGATACGCTGACGGTATTAGGTACGGTCGGCGGTGCTGATACTCCCGTCGCGCATGGCCAAGCGTTGTAAGAGGGTATTGAATTCATGACGCGGGCCGATTTCTGCGACGTGTTCGTTGGGCGCATAAGCCCTATGCGCAAATTGCCTACACCTGGTTGCCGACCGCCGAAACCACGTCGGCGTTCCATTGTTTGCCCGATAGCGGCCAGACTGCGACAAGTCAAACCGCAAACTACACTGGATTCTGCCCCGGTGGTAACGTGT
>RFQK01000249.1 GCA_009925045.1 Methylococcaceae bacterium | reverse complement strand
CCCATCCGATGTCGGATTTAGAATCTTCCAGCTTTTGTTTTTCGGTATTGCGTTTCTGAATTTCAAGCTCATAGAGCTTGGCGCGCAGCTGTTTCATACACCAGTCACGGTTGGCATGCTGAGAGCGCTGGCTTTGGCACTGGACCACGACACCGGATGGGATATGCGTGATACGGACCGCTGATTCGGTTCGATTGACGTGCTGGCCGCCTGCGCCACTGGCGCGATAGACATCCGTGCGAAGGTCGGCAGGATTGATGTCAATATCGATGTTGTCGTCGACCTCGGGTGAAACGAAAACGGAAGAAAAGGACGTGTGCCGGCGGTTCCCGGAATCAAAAGGGGACTTTCTGACTAATCGGTGAACGCCGGTTTCGGTTCTGAGCCAGCCAAATGCATAGGGTCCTTCAAATTTGATCGTGGCACTTTTAATGCCAGCGACATCACCGGGCGACTCTTCAATTAACTCGGTTTTAAATCCCTTAGCCTCGCCCCAACGCAGATACATCCGCTCGATGATGGAAGCCCAGTCCTGGGCTTCGGTCCCGCCTGAGCCAGACTGAATGTCCAAAAAGGCGTTATTTGCATCCATTTCGCCGGAGAACATACGCTGAAACTCCAAGGCTGCCACCCGGTTTTCAAACTGATCTACATCAGCCGCCACGACAGCAACAGTATCCGCATCCTCTTCTTCTACCGCCATCAGTAATAATTCTTCGGCGTCAGTTAAGCCTTGCTCCAACTCAAGCAGATTATTGACGATGCCTTCCAGCATACTCCGCTCTTTACCCAGCGCCTGTGCCAGCTCTGGCTTATTCCAAACTGCTGGATCTTCGAGTTCACGCAATACTTCAACCAGGCGCTCACTTTTGGTATCAAAATCCAGATAGCTTTTCAGACCGAGACAGCGTTCACGCAAATCGGCAATTTTGTATTTAATAGGATTAATTTCCAACATGTACACACTATCCAAACGCAAAACCAGCCTAGACCGGCAAAAATGTGCGGATTATAAACGATTCACACTGAGTCTGGCCGTCAAATACATTTCCATTTAGCTTTTGGGCATAGTCAAAACCTGCCAAGCATTGTATAAAGACTTACAGACATTGCTTAGGGAGACTCATGATGACAGTATCCGCATGCACATTCGTTTTATTTGGTGCCACCGGCAATCTCGCCCGCATAAAATTACTACCCGGTCTTTACCAACTCGAGGCCGCAGGCAAATTATCCGCCGCAAGCCGAATTGTCGGAATAGGCCGACGTCCTTGGCGCAATGAGGATTGGGTCATCGAAGTACGCGCTCTTTTGCAACAACAATTGGGCGAAAAACTAGACGCCTCGGTGTTTCAGCGCCTGTCTGAGAAACTGGTCTTTCACGACGGCGATCTGATGCAGACCTCGTGTTACCAGTCATTACATGACCGACTCAATCAAACCAACTTTCCCCGCAACATCGCATTTTATTTAGCCATCAGTCCCGATCATTTTCGGTCCACGATTGCTGAACTCAGCGGCCAACATTTATTGAACGAACAAGAAGGCTGGCGACGGGTCGTCATAGAAAAACCTTTTGGCTATGATCTGGCGAGCGCCAAAGCCTTGCAACAACAGCTAGAACAATACCTGCGCGAAGAGCAGATTTACCGAATCGATCATTATCTGGGTAAAGGCATGGTGCAAAATGTATTGGTATTTCGCTTTGCCAATCTGATGCTGGAACCCTTATGGAACCGCAACTACATTGATCACATCCAAATCACCCATGCCGAACAACTGGGAATAGGCCAACGCGGTGACTACTATGATCATTCAGGCGCCCTGCGGGACATGGTGCAAAGCCATTTACTGCAATTATTGACCTTGGTTGCCATGGAGCCTCCACCCAGCATGGATGCCGAATCTTTGCGCGATGAAAAAGTCAAAGTACTTAAATCGATACGCCCCTTGGACCCTAAGGATATCGACCATTATGCAGTACGCGGCCAATATACAACCGGAACCATACAAGGTGAAGCGGTCGCTGCTTATCATCAAGAAGCCCACATAAATCCTGACAGCCAAACCGAGACCTTTGCTGCGATCCAATTACAAATCGACAACTGGCGCTGGCGAGGTGTGCCGTTTTATTTACGCACCGGCAAACGCATGGCCAGTAATCAGTCTTCGATTGCGATTTGCTTTCGTCACCCGCCTTTACAGTTTTTCAAAGACACCCATGTCAGTTGTATGAATCCCAACTGGATCGTATTGGGAATACAGCCAGAGGAATGTATTCGGGTCGAAATGACTGTAAAAGAGCCCGGCCTGGAAATGCAGACCCGAACAACGAGTCTGGACGCGAGTTTCCGTTCTCCCGAACAACGCAAAAACGACGCCTACGAAGACTTATTAATAGACGTAATGCGCGGTGACCGTTCATTATTTCTACGTTTTGATGAAGTCGAACATGCCTGGCAAATCGTAGATCCGGTGCTTCAACACTGGGCAAAATCACCCTTAGCCGTTCAACCCTACTCGGCAGGCAGTTGGGGACCCGAGAGCAG
>RFQK01000248.1 GCA_009925045.1 Methylococcaceae bacterium | reverse complement strand
GGCTAGTCTGGATAGTTCCTTGCTTTTTAACCTAAGCGCTTTCCTTCTTGAGATAATTTCATGTGATAGCTTTTTCATATACACCAATCATCGCTAAATTTGATTAGTTTGTAAATAAATAATACATATCGAGTGGATTTATTTTGCAATTAAGCATCATTTTTTGTATAATCGTGATATGAAAGGTTAAATAATCATGAAAATAGAACTCGAAAATATCACGTTGTCTTCTCAAAGTTGATTGAGAAGGTCGATCCCAGTACAGGGCAAACCACACTTCGGATCACATGGGATGTCCTTTGGCCGAATAAAAACTATTATCAGTACAAAATCGCTAAAAACTATCCGTTTGAAGAAGGTTCGAGCACTGAGTTGATCGCTGATCTTGTAAGGATATTCGGAGATGACCTGGCTTGCCTGAAGGATGAGGCTGGAAAGCTAGATACTGATAAATTGATAGATCAAGAGGCAGATGCAGTTGTCGAAACGATTAAAAACGCTAAATACGCTAATCCGCTCTCGGTAGTAAGTAGATTGCTTCCATCCGGAACATTCCAATTCAGTGAAAAAGCCCTGTAGGATCGACGTGTGAGCAAATGCCATGAGCTACCTTGATTTTGAACGCGGGGTAAGTGCTGAGTCGCTTCGCAGGCAGCGTGAGGTAGAAGCTGCTGAGCGAGTGCGTTCTGACATGACTCAACGCTGGAGGGAAAGTGAACGGATTCTCGGTATTCTGCGCACGGTTAGCTCAATCCCAGAGGACATTGCCGGCATGGACCAATGGTTCAGTCGAGTCCGTAAGCATGGCTCAGAAACGGCACATCAGCAGAGAACCCCGAATGACTGGTTCCAGATGAGATTTCCTGAGGCTGTCCGGCAATTTGGAAGAGCATTTTTCAATGAAACCAAGCCGAACCTTCATGGCGCTCAGGTAGAAATTCCTCTGATTCTCAACGAGGATTTCTTCGCTGCTCTACTCGCTGGTGAAAAAAGATTGGGGCATCGAATGGTCTACTGCCCCGGTGACGGCTTTTGGTTTTACGACCCGAGAGTCGACGCCTTTTGTCCCACAAGTGACAGCAAGGTCGAGCTTCTCCTGAGCAACTACCTTGTGAAATGCGGGGAAGCCTTGGAACCTTTCGCGGAGACGAGGCTGTTGCTCACTGAACACAGACGCCCTGCGGTATTGAGTCGGATAGTGAACAAGGCCAAGACCGTGCTGGAAGCTGACCACCGATTCTTTGAAGGAGCCAATGGTCAAACCCGCTACATTGAGGGCAAGCGCGTTCTTGCTCTGCCTGAACCGTCGCCAAGGCTGTTTATCAAAAGCGCAGTAGCACGGCGGGAAGGTGCATTAATGAGTGCCAGTGAGGCCTATCTTGCCTATGCCGTTTATTGCGATCGTCACAATCTCCCCAAGGCTGAGTATTCGGTATTCAAGACGTCTGCAGGAGAACTGATCTACGAACGGTTTCAACTGCGGATTCGTCACGACATCAAGACGGACTCTGGAACCTCGACCCACGGATGGAAACACGTTGCCATTTTGCCTGAACACACGGAGGCAACAGGCAAACGCGTTGAGGCCGCTTAGGAGTGTGAAGCCGGGGATCAAAATGGTCCGATTGGGCCGCAGTGTCACAACGCGACGCTTCCCACCCTGAAAAACCCTCGGATTAGGAGAATTTGCTTCGTGCATTTCGTCTATTGCGTCTATTTCGCGTTTGAGATACTATTGTCCCATGGTGAAATCGCTAGTCCCATCAACAAGCCTCGGCATCTCAGAACAGGACGTGTTGTTTGCCAAAGAATCTATTCCCTTCCTTCAGGCCTGCGTCCAAACTCCTGGGAGTCGGATATCCCTCGAGATCAATGGAAAAAATCTGATTCTGCCCGAGGCTCTCAAGCTTGTTTTAAGTCGGAGCGTGGAGCTGATCGCGGAGCAGCGAGCAGTAACGGTACTCTCCGCTGAAGAAGAAATTGGCACGCAAGAAGCGGCTAATATATTGAATGTGTCGCGTCCGCACTTAGTAAAGTTGTTAGACTCCGGGGTCATTGATTCAAGGAAGGTTGGTGTGCAACGAAGGGTCAGTGTCGGTGATGTCGTCGCATACAGGGAGACCCAAAAGGCCGCTCGACGGCGTGCCTTGATCGAATTAGCAGCTGAAGGGCAACGGTTGAACCTAGGCGAGTGAACGATTCTTCGCCTATCGTCGTTTTAGACGCCTGCGTTTTATACCCAGCGGCGTTAAGAAGTCTGCTCATGTGGATGGCGGTTCACGACCTCCTTCGTCCTAAGTGGACAGAACGCATTCATGAAGAGTGGATGCGGAGTGTGCTATTGAACCATAGCGATCTTTCAAAGAGAGATGTTGAACGGATCAGACAGCTCATGGACGCGCACGCTGGAGACTGTTTAGTTGATGAGTACGAACATCGTATGGAGGGCATCACGTTGCCAGATTCCAATGATGTCCACGTACTCGCTGCAGCGATCGAGGCTGAAGCAGAGGCCATCGTCACTTGGAACATCACTGATTTTCCTTCGAAAATCGTGGGCAAATATGGAATTGAAGTGC
>RFQK01000247.1 GCA_009925045.1 Methylococcaceae bacterium | reverse complement strand
ATTTGGAGTTGTCTGATCAGCCGCGTTCAAGTGCGGTCACAGTTCAAACGCCATTACCCAGTCACAGTTCTCGTCAGGAAGCGATTTCTGCTTTATGTGCTTTAGGTTATAAGCCTCAAGACGCCGCCAAGATGATACAAGCAATTAAAGACACGCTTGACAGTTCAGAAGCCTATATTCGTGCAGCTTTGAAAGGAGCCGTTAGATGATAGAAAGCGATCGTCTGGTGACTGCTGGTAGTCTGTATGATGAAGAAAGACAAGACAGGGCGATACGCCCAAAATATTTAAAAGATTATGTGGGCCAACCCGATTTGCGTCAGCAAATGGAAATCTTTATCAAAGCAGCAACATCGAGGGCTCAGGCGTTGGATCATGTGCTGATTTTTGGTCCACCGGGTCTTGGTAAAACCACCTTGGCCAATATCGTTGCAGCAGAACTTAATGTCAATATTCGGCAGACTTCGGGGCCCGTCCTCGATAAAGCAGGTGATTTAGCGGCTTTGCTCACCAATTTGCAGGCACACGATGTGCTTTTTATCGATGAAATTCATCGATTAAGCCCTGCAATTGAAGAGGTGCTGTATCCGGCTATGGAAGACTATCAAATTGATATTATAATAGGCGAAGGTCCTGCAGCACGTTCGATTAAACTAGATTTGCCGCCATTCACCTTGATTGGTGCGACAACACGAGCGGGTTTATTGACCTCACCACTGCGCGATCGTTTTGGCATCGTTCAGAGGCTGGAATTTTACAATCATGAAGATTTAACGCGTATTGTGAGTCGCTCGGCGGCTATGTTGGGTATACAAATTGAGCGAGAAGGCGCAGAGGAAATTGCCTGTCGTTCTCGGGGGACTCCTCGCATCGCTAATCGCTTACTTAGAAGGGTCAGGGATTTTGCTGAAGTTAAAGGGGATGGCATTATTACCCGCTTGATTGCGCAACAGGCCCTGCAAATGCTCAAAATTGATCAACAAGGTTTTGATTTGTTAGATCGAAAATTGTTGTTGATGATGATAGAGAACTTCCAGGGTGGACCAGTGGGGCTGGATACTTTGGCCGCAGCTATCAGTGAAGAACGATCCACAGTTGAAGACGTTTTAGAGCCTTATCTTCTTCAGCAAGGGTTTTTGATGCGAACACCGCGTGGGCGAGTCGTGACAAACAAAGCTTATCTGCACTTTGGTATTTCGGCACCGACACAAGCTGTTGAATCAGATGAATTATTTAAATTTTAATTATTTCGAATGAATCCTTTTTTTTGGCCAGTGCGGATCTATTATGAAGATACGGACGCTGGTGGCGTGGTTTATCATGCCAATTATCTGAATTTTTTCGAAAGAGCGCGAACCGAGATGTTACGTCATTTGGGGTTTGAGCAGGATCAGCTTAAAGAAGAGAGCGAGGTGTTGTTTGTTGTCCGCTCCTTACAGATCGATTATTTAAAACCAGCAAAATTTAATGATTTTTTAAACATCGTTACTACAATTACCGATTGCAGAAAAACCTGGATGATGTTTGAACAAACGCTGATCCGTCATGATGAAGTGCTTTGTCAGGCACACATTCGGATTGCCTGTATTGATGCTCTGAAATTAAAACCTAAACCTATTCCCCCTTTCATTCTGGAAAAACTAACCTGATGAATACTGATCTATCCATATTACATCTAGTCAAAGAAGCGAGTGTTGTCGTTCAGTTTGTCATGTTCATACTGTTATCGGCTTCGGTTACTTCTTGGACCTTTATATTCACCAAACGTAAAGAGTTAAAACAGTCTATTCAGGTGACTGATGATTTTGAAGATGAGTTTTGGTCGGGCGTTGGTTTAGCCGAACTCTATAAAAAAATGTCCAATGATCGCTTTGATCCTGAAGGGATTGAAAAAATTTTCCTGGCGGGCTACCGCGAATTTGCTCGTATGCGCCAGAAAGGTGATGTGGAGCCAGTGGTTCAAGTAGAAAGTGCGCAACGTGCGATGCGTATCGAATTAGCGCGTGAACTAGACAGGCTAGATGAAACCTTGCCCTTCTTAGCAACAGTGGGTTCGACCAGTCCATATATTGGTTTGTTTGGAACTGTTTGGGGGATCATGAATTCTTTCAGAGCCTTGGGCGAAATTAAAAATGCAACCTTAGCCAATGTCGCGCCTGGTATCTCTGAAGCTTTGATTGCAACTGCGATAGGCTTGTTTGCCGCGATTCCTGCGGTTATCGCCTATAACCGCTTTTCGACACGTTTGGATCGTTTGGCGGGTCGTTACGAGTTATTTATCGATGAGTTCGTTGTTCTCTTGCAAAGACAGGCGCACAGCAAATGAATGTAGGTGGAAGCAATCGAAAGTCTCGTAAACGTCGCGGACCAATGGCCGAGATCAATGTCGTTCCCTATATTGATGTCACCTTTGTATTGTTAATGATTTTTATGATTACTGCGCCCTTGGTTCAGACCGGGGTTGATGTCGATTTACCTCAGACCGAAGCCGCGGCGGTCGATTTAAAAGACGAACCTCCTTTGATTGTTTCTATCAAGCGCGATGGTAGTTTTTATATTGATATCGGTGATCGACAGGACGA
>RFQK01000246.1 GCA_009925045.1 Methylococcaceae bacterium | reverse complement strand
GTCCATGATATTCCATTTGTTGAGTAAGCAATTGTATTTGCTCCGGTTCCAACCGCTACCCATCGAGTTCCATTCCATGAAACTCCCTGTCCAGAAGTTGTAAAAATAGTTTGTCCAATACCAGTCCAATTAATGCCATTATAAGAATAAGCAATACTATGTCCTCCCGACCCAACAGCGACCCATTGAGAACCATTCCAAGATATACCGAATCCAACACTTGAAAAAATAGATTGTCCAATACCAGTCCATGTCAAACCATCATAAGAATAAGCAATTGTATTTGTTCCTTGACCAACCGCAACATACATTGAACCATTCCAAGCACAATCTCGTCCATTATTCGAAAATATATTCGTCCCCAATCCACTCCATAGAATTCCATCAGTTGAGTAAGCGAGTGTATTTGTTCCTTGTCCTAGCGCGATTGTCGGTTGTTGAATATATACTGACGCGGGGGAGTTGAAGTTTGAAGCGATTCCAACACAATTGACATTAAATACAGTATTTCCCAATCCTGTCCAGTTTATTCCATCATAAGAATAAGCAACCAAATTTACACCAGCGCCAGTTGAATTCCATAATCTTCCATTCCAAGATACATCCCATCCACCAGCACTAAAAATAGCGAGTCCCAATCCAGTCCAATTAATACCATTATATGAATATGCAAGTGCATTTGTTCCTTGTCCAGCAGATACCCATAGTGTCCCATTCCAAGCAAGTCCTTGACCACTTGTTGTAAAAATAGTAGTTCCTAATCCATTCCAATTAATACCATCATACGAATAAGCTATTGTATTTGTGGTTCCCTGACCAGTCGCAACCCACATTATTCCATTCCAATCAATTCCAATCCCGTTTGTTGTAAAAATATTTGTGCTTGTTGATATTCCAGTCCAATTAATACCATTATAAGAATACGCAATGCTATTTGTTCCTTGACCAGTAGCGACCCACATCGAATCATTCCAAGTAACTCCACCTCCACTAATTGTAAAAATAGTATTTCCTAATCCAGTCCATACGATTCCATTATAAGAATACGCAAGTGTATTTACTCCTGTTCCACCAGCTACCCACATAGTTCCATTCCATGCCAACCCTTGAAAGTTTGAAGAAAATATATTTGTTCCTAATCCAGTCCAATCTATACCATTATACGAATAAGCAATTGTATTTGTTCCAGAACCAGTTGCAACCCACATATTTCCATTATAAGCAATATAACTTCCATATGATGAAAATATGTTTGTGCTTGTAGATATACCGGTCCATGTTATTCCATCATAAGAATATCCAATTGTAAAATTAGTTGAACCGAGAACTACATTTAATTGTCTTGGGAATGTAAGTGTGTTCGGGCGCCTATTATTGAAAGCGACTAAATTTCCCAAACTTGAAAATGTAGTTGCTCCCAATCCAGTCCAATTAATACCATTATATGAATAAGCAATTGTATTTGTTCCTTGACCGGTCGCAATCCACATTGTTCCATTCCAATTAATTCCATATCCACCAACACTGAATATACTTGTGCTTGTTGAAATATTTGTCCAAGTCGTTCCATTACTTGAATACGCAATTGTATTTGAGCCCTGACCAACAGCAACAAATAATGATCCATTCCAACAAACATCTTTATAATAATTACTTGTGTAATTTAATGATATTGGGAGTTTATTTCCTGTTATTTGCCTAACTTGAAAAGTTCTGAAATCCGCTAATGTTGTCCAAACAATAAAAAGATTTTGACCTGATAACATTGAGCGATTTGACCATGCGCTTACGTCAATTACTACATTCGTTACTGAAGTTGTTGCTGGGGGAGCTGATATATAAACTTGTGCTCCATTAATATATACATCAATAACAACAAAACCATCTGGAGTAGGAGATATCTGACCAGAAGCATTAACTGTCAATCCAGTAATTGTTAAATTTGATGGAGCAGTATATGTAACATCTGTTTTATCAATTAATGTAATTATTGATTCAGAACCAGTGTAATTTGTAAAATTTGTAACTGATTGACTTACTGCGCTTGTCCATACAATTCCATTCTGTGAATATACAATTGGACTTGTTCCTTGGCCAACTGCGACCCAGTATATTCCATTCCAAGCAATTCCATATCCAGCAACAGAAATCACATTTGTTCCAAGACCAGTCCAATTAATACCATTTGATGAATAAGCAATTGAATTTGTTCCTGACCCAACAGCGACCCACATCGTTCCATTCCAAGCAATATTATTTCCATAAGAACTGAAAAAATTCGAACTTGTTCCAAGACCAGTCCAATTAATACCATTATATGAATAAGCAATTGTATTTGTTCCTGTTCCAACAGCGACCCACATTGTTCCATTCCAAGAAGTTCTATATCCAGAAACATTAAAAATAGTTGTTCCTAATCCAGTCCAATTAATACCATTGTATGAATAAGCAATTGTATTTGTTCCGGATCCAAGAGCAACCCACATTGTTCCATTCCAATAAATACCGGTTCCAGTAGAAAAAATAGTTGCTCCTAATCCAATCCAATTAATACCATTATTTGAATAAGCAATTGTATTTGTTCCTTG
>RFQK01000245.1 GCA_009925045.1 Methylococcaceae bacterium | reverse complement strand
TAACACCGCATGACTATCACCCACCAGAATCGGTTGAATAGCAGTCATTGAGTCCATTAACTTGAGACCCTGCTGCTCCGCTGATTTTCTAAAATACCGGATTAATTGATGTAATCGTTCCCGGCGCCACGCTTCGGTTTTAAGCAACTTCAGACTGGCGCGTGTCGCCTCAGCGACGGCGGCAGGCATGGCGGTGGTATAGATATAACTGCGACTTTTCTGAATTAAAAACTCGATTAGATCCTGATTACCTGCGACAAAAGCTCCAAAACTCCCGCAAGCCTTCCCTAGGGTGGCCATGAAGATCGGCACTTGTTGCTGATCTAGAGCAAAATGCTCTGCAACCCCTGCACCTGTAGCACCTAACACACCAAAGCCATGCGCATCATCGACCATCAAAACCGCTTGCTGCTGTTGAGCCAGCTGAGCTAATCTGGGCAAATGCGCCAAATCGCCATCCATACTGAACACTCCGTCGGTCACGATCAGGGTTTTTTGCGCGGATTGATGTAGACGCTGTTGCAGATCCTCGATGTCATTGTGCTGATAACGCTGAAATTCCGCCCTGGACAATAAACCACCATCCAGTAAAGAAGCATGGTTTAACCTGTCTTCCAGGACTCGCCCCCGTCTATCTATGAGAGCAGAAACGATACCCAGATTGGCCATATAACCGGTTGAAAACAACAAGGCCCGCTCCCTGCCGGTGAACTCAGCCAGCTCTTCTTCCAAAGCATGGTGGGCTTGGGTATGCCCTGAAATCAGATGTGATGCGCCACTGCCCACCCCATACTGATCAACCCCACGCTTGAATGCTTGGGCCAACTGCGGATGATTGGCGAGCCCCAGATAGTCGTTACTACAAAAATTGCCATAGAATATAGAGTTAGCACCGGCAAAAAAGCACAGCGCCTGCAATTCGTCTGACATATCCTTACGCCCCGCCGACAGTCTGACACGCGACTTTGGCATCAAAATTCTGGCCACAGCAATCGTGCGGACAAATACCAAAGGATCAAGAGCATTAATGCCATGCAAGGGTGTTCCTTCAACCTGAACCAACATATTGATGGGCACACTTTCTGGATGCTTAGGCATAGTCGCCAACTGCAGTAACAATTTAGCACGGTCAGTTTCTGTCTCACCCATACCGACGATACCACCACAACAGACATTGATGCCGGCATCTCTGACACGCTCCAAGGTATCCAATCTATCCTGATAAGTCCGGGTGGTAATAACCTCCGAATAGTACTCTTCAGAGGTATCGAGGTTATGATTGTAATAGTCTAAACCCCCATCTTTAAGCGCTTGGGTTTGCTTTTCATTCAGCATCCCCAGGGTGACACAGGTTTCCATTCCCAAGGCCTTAACGCCCTTGACCATCTCCACCACTCGCTCGATATCACGATCTTTTGGGCTACGCCAAGCAGCACCCATACAAAAACGCGAAGCACCTTGTTGCTTAGCCGCTTCTGCGGCTTCCAGCACTTGCTCGATTGGCATCAGTGCTTCAGGTTTTAAATCCGAATCATGACGGGCACTTTGCGGACAATAACCACAATCTTCTGAACAAGAACCTGTTTTTATGCTCAATAAGCTACTAACCTGAATCTCGTTCGCATCAAAAAACTGCCGGTGCAAACTATGGGCACGAAACAGCAAATCATTAAAAGGCAGTGCAAACAACTGATTGACTTCATCAAGTTGCCAATCGTGACGCAAATACAAAGATTCCGGGGTAACCGACATGAGCAAACTCTCCGACTTATCAACCAAAAAAACAATTAAAGTAAACAACTGGCTAAATATTATACAAAATAAATGCTTTCCGCCACGCTGTATCTTGTGCGGAGCGCCTGGAATGGGGCATTTTGATTTATGTACAGCCTGCTACCTAGATCTGCCTAACAACGCAAACGGCTGTGAACGCTGTGGTTTAAGTATGAAAATTAGTGATAAAGGCCCATTTATTTGCAACAACTGCCTGACGACCCCCCCTTATTTTGATCAAGCCCGCATCCCCTATCTTTATCAACAGGCAATTCCCTTCATAGTCACTCAACTGAAATATCATCAACATGTCTATCACGCACGTTTAATCGCTTTACTCATGCTGCAATCTCTGATGACTCAACATAATAATTTGCCAAATTTACTGATTCCCATTCCCTTACACCCTAAACGCTATCGGGAACGCGGTTTCAATCAGGCCTTGGAAATTGCCAGGCATTTAAGCAAAGCACTCGGCATTGAACTAGCTTATTCCCAATGTATACGCAGTCGCGATACCCCACACCAGACACGGCTTGATGCGAAGCAAAGAATACAAAATCTGCAAAACGCTTTTACAGTCCAGCCCGCTTTAAACGTTGAAAGTGTTGCGATAATCGATGACGTATTAACGACTGGAAGTACGGCCAATTCCTTGGCAAAAGCCCTCAAAGACCACGGTGTCCTTAGAGTCGAAATATGGGCATTTGCCCGCGCCTAAGGATGGCCGTCATCAGCTCGCCTTATAATTTCGGCAAAAAACCGCGATAATAGTGACTTTTGAAAGACCCATTCGTCCTGAACATGTCATCCGCCATCATCGAAGAAACCAATCG
>RFQK01000244.1 GCA_009925045.1 Methylococcaceae bacterium | reverse complement strand
TTTAGGGTGTTGCGAATAAAACCAATACGGTCAGGCAGCCAGGTGTATTCCAGTTTTTGCCCTAATTGCGAGGCAAATAGCTGCGCAATCTTGTTTTCATAGCCGCTTTGTTCTTTAGTCGAATAGGGCGGGTTGATCGGGTCTGCACAGACCTTAAAACTTTCCTCTGCTTTTAAACTGCCGCTGAGTAGACTGAGTGAGCTTAATAATAAAAAGTGTCTAGCAGTTAGTTTAGATGGTTTCATGAGCTTTCCTCTCAATCAGAAATAGCGATGTGATGGAGTGCCGAATGCTTTTCGTAGTCATTCATAAATAAAAAAAGCCTTGACCGATTGCTCGGTCAAGGCCTTGTTCAGCTCAAAGATCTAAGTAGTAGATCTTAGTTGCTTGGCAGTGCGAATACAGTCAAAGTACCGCCCAGTTTGGTGTAAGAGCTCAAGCTTCTGTATGCACCAACCGCACCCAAACCTTCTGAGTTAGTTGATGATGAGCCATCATCCAGACCAGCAGCAATACCGATACCTGCCCAGCCACCAATACCAGACAGAACGCCTACGTATTGTTTGCCTTCGAATTCCCAAGTATTAACGTTACCAATGATGCCTGAAGGGGTTTTGAATTTGTACAATTCTTTACCTGTTTTAGCATCAACAGCTTTCAAGTAGCCTTCCAGGGTGCCATAGAATACAACGCCGCCAGCTGTAGCAACAGAGCCTGACCAAACAGAGAATTGTTCTTTGTTAGACCAAACGATTTTGCCAGTTTTAGCATCATAAGCTGTGAATTGACCCAGGTTAGTAGTGCCGTCTTTTTTGCCTGTGATGGCGTCAGCGCCTGCTGGCATCATAGACAGAGTAGCACCTACGTATGGTTGACCTGCAGTGTAAGACACTTCAAATGGTTCATACTCCATGCACAAGTGGTTGCCTGAGATGTAGAACAAGCCAGTGTCAGGTGAGTAAGAAACAGGTTGTTGGTTTTTTGAACCCAGCGCAGCAGGGCAAGTACCAATGGTGTTTACGTCTTCACCGTGAGCTTCAGTAGAGAACTCAGGCACAACTTCTGGACGACCAGATTTCAGATCAACGTGGCTAGCCCAGTTAACTGATTTGTCGAATTTTTCAGCAACTAACAGTTCACCTGTTTCACGATCCAGGGTGTAACCAAAACCGTTACGGTCAAAGTGCACGATAGTTTTGTGCAATTTGCCTTTAACTTCTTGGTCAACCAGAACGGTTTCGTTGATACCGTCATAATCCCACTCATCATGTGGAGTCATTTGGTATACCCATTTCACTTCACCGGTGTCAGCGTCACGAGCCCACAAAGACATAGACCATTTGTTGTCGCCTGGACGTTGTACAGGGTTCCATGTAGATGGGTTACCTGAACCGTAATAAACCAGGTTCAGTTTTGGGTCATAGCTGTACCAGCCCCAAGTTGTACCACCACCAATTTTCCATTGGTCACCTTTCCAGGTGCTGATGCCTGAGTCAGCGCCAAGAGCTGTCACTTTGCCATCTTGCCATGCAGTAGATTTGCCTGGTTTGATTAAAGTGTCTTTATCTGGACCCATGCTGTAACCTTTCCAAGCCAATTGGCCTGAACGGATGTCATAAGCAGCTAAGAAACCACGAACACCAAACTCACCACCTGAAATACCAGTGATGACTTTGTCTTTAACAACGATAGGTGCGTTGGTGTTGGTCATACCCAATTTTGGGTCGCCGTTTTGAACACTCCATACGCGTTTACCGGTTTTGGCATCCAAAGCGGTTAATACGGTATCAGATTGTTGCAAGAAGATTTTGCCGTCGCCATAAGCCAAACCACGGTTTACGGTATCGCAGCACATAACAGGAACTGTTACGTCAGCATCTTGTGTAGGGGTGAATTCCCAAAGAACAGCTTTAGTTTTTTGGTCAATTGCGTAAACGGTATTGGGGAACGGTGTGTGTACAAACAGTACGCCGTTAACAACCAAAGGACCGCCTTCATGACCACGCAAAACGCCAGTCGAGAAAGACCAAGCAGGTTGCAGATTTTTTACGTTTTGTGCGTTGATCTGTGTCAATTTGCTGAAACGTGTACCAGCGTAATCACCACCCCAAGTAGCCCAGTTAGCTGGGTTTTGAGTTAATTTTTCAAGGTCACTGTTTGCAGTAGAAACAGTAGGTGCAGCGAGTAAAGTAGCTACAGTTGATGCAAGCAGCCAGTTTTTTACAGGCTTCTTCATATGTATCCTCCTGGTAATCTGTGGGTTAAACAGAATACGATTTTGTGTTGTTAAGACTAATATTAGTTTTAAAGCTCTAATTGGATGACCGTCTGCTGGACCCTTTCAGCACGCTGAGTGTCAATGGGATAGCCACACCAATGCGTAATTTCAAGGATTTTTGCTTAAAAGTCAATCAGAAAATACTTAGCATTATTAGCGTTAAAATTAGTTTAAGTTTGATAATGCCTTAGCGATTCTTCCTATAAGCTTTGTTGAGTATGACATTCAGATTTTATTCAATACACACCTCCAGTCCTTTAAGGCCACAATATCCCTGAGGGTTGCTAGCGAGATATTGTTGATGGTCGGGTTCTGCGTAATAAAAGTGGGGC
>RFQK01000243.1 GCA_009925045.1 Methylococcaceae bacterium | reverse complement strand
ATATAAGGAAGCGGAATGGTCTGATCACGCTCATCGCCTGGAAATCGCGGCTAACTGGATGGATGAGGCGGCGGTGTTTACCATTCACGGTTGGTGTAACCGCATGCTAAAACAGCATGCCTTTGATAGTGGCAGTCTGTTTCAACAGACCTTGAATAATGATGATGCGGAATTATTGCTGCAAGTGGTTCGTGATTATTGGCGCACTCATTTTTATGCACTGAGTCTAACCGGATGCCATGGCGTATTCGGTGTTGTCAAAACACCAGATGCCTTGGCGAAGAAAATTAAAAATCTTCTTAAAGAAACTGAAGCTCTGCCCTTAGATCAAGCATTGGATTGGTCTGAGGACTTAAAACAATGGGAGGCTTGGGAAAACCAACGCCGAGCTTTGGAAGAGACTGCACGTAAGGCTTGGTTCGATGCTCAAAAAGAGATTAAGGCATTGTTCGATAAAGCTTCTGATGAAGACTGGTTAAAACAGAATATTTATTCTAAGGATAAATTACCATCCATATTGGATAAGATGAACCAGTGGGCCAAGAATCAATGTCATCTAAAATCAATTGAAATCATTAAATTTAGTAAAACCAGTATTAATAAGGGTATAAAGAAAGATTTTAAAAAAGAATCGGTTCATTTCGAGTTAAAGCCATTCAATATTCTCGATGATTACTCTGAACATCTCAACCTGGAAAATGATTTTACTAAGCGAATTATCCCTCACGCCATTCAGTGGATACGCCACCAGTATTCAAAAGAAAAACAACGTCTAGCCCAGATCACTTACGATGACATGCTGACCCATTTGGATCAGGCTTTGCAGAGTGAACGAGGCCAACAACTGGCTAATGTGATCCGCAGCCAATATCCGGTGGCGATGATCGATGAGTTTCAGGATACCGATCCGGTGCAGTATCGAATCTTTTCGACCCTGTATCCTGCTGAGCAAACTGAAGGTTTAGGCTGTTTTATGATCGGTGATCCTAAACAAGCCATCTATTCCTTTAGAGGTGCGGATATTTTTACTTATCTGCAAGCGCATCAGGCCACGACTGACAGACATTACACCTTGGATACTAATTATCGGTCTACACAAGGTCTGGTCGAGGCGATCAATCGGGTATTTTTACAGGCGGATCAACGCCCCGATGGATTGGGGGCCTTTCAGTTTAAAAACGGTGATAGCAACCCGCTGCCGTTTGTTAAGGTTCAAGCCCAAGGCCGTAAAAAATCTTGGCTGGTCAAAGGCGAACAGCCACTGCCTTTAACCGCTTGGGTATTAGAGAGTGACACAGCAATATCGTTTACCGAGTATCAGAAGCAACTGGCCGAAGCCACTGCCAGTGAAATTGTCGGTCTTTTAAATTCGGCGCAAACGGAACAGACAGGTTTTAAGGGTGAGGATCAATTTGATGCCTTGCAACCGGGTAATATTGCGATTCTGGTGCGTACCGGTAAAGAAGCTAAAATCATGCGCCAAGCCCTCTCAAAACGAGGCTTGCCGAGTGTCTATTTGTCTGAACGTGATTCCATTTATGCAAGCCCGGAAGCGGGCGATATGTTGATCTGGTTAAAAGCACTGGCGGATCCGCGCAATGAAACCAAGGTCAGAGCCGCCTTAAGTACCGCTACCTTTGCCTATCCTTATGTGCAATTGCAACACTTCATTACTGATGAAGTCAGTTGGGAACAACATTTAGAACGGTTTATGGTCTATCAGCAGCGTTGGCAACTGAATGGTATTTTGCCGGCACTCAGACAGTTAATCAGTGATTACGATTTACATAATCAGGTGAACGATCAGAATGAGCGTGAGCGTAGTCTGACCAACTTGCTGCATCTGGCCGAATTATTGCAGCAGGCTTCCACACAACTGGACGGTGAGCAGGCCTTGATTCGCCATCTGGCAGAAGCGATTGCCGATGAATCTGAGCAAGCCAGTGAAGACTTGATTTTGCGTTTGGAAAGCGATGCTAATCTGATCAAGATTATTACCATCCATAAGTCCAAAGGTTTGGAATATCCGCTGGTTTTCTTGCCGTTTATAGCCACCTTCAAAGAACCTAGAGGCGATTATTTTCGTTTTCATGATGAGAATAAAAATCTTTGTATCGATTTTGATAAACAGGCTGCGAGTCAAGAAGCGGCTAATCAAGAGCGTTTACAGGAAGACTTGCGTTTGTTGTATGTAGCTTTAACTCGGGCGCAATATGCGTGTTGGCTGGGGCTGGCTCCGGTTAAATTTGGCAGCACGAAGGACTGTCTGTTGCATAAAAGTGCAATCGGTTATCTGCTTGACTGGCAAGCAAAAGATCCGTCTACTGCTTTGCGAGCCAAATTAGAAACTATGAAAGGTGAATGCGCCCAGATTGCCATTGTAAGCTTACCCGAAGCCAATGCAGAACCTTATACCCGCATCACTGAAACACCCTCATTAGATCAGGTTGCGGTTGCCGAAACCAAAGTGGCGGATACCTGGTGGATTGCCAGTTACAGTGCTTTGACGATGGGGGCTCAGAAAACCCCTGTCTCACCTTTAAGTTATTTGGAACCGGAATCAGCTCAGGATGCCGAATATCCTGAGGATGAGGCGCTTGAAGCCGATCAT
>RFQK01000242.1 GCA_009925045.1 Methylococcaceae bacterium | reverse complement strand
CACATTATGCTCACCAAATCCGACAAACTTAAATTTGGTGCAGCGAAGACCACCTTGCTGGAGGTTCAACGAGCACTTAAGCAATTAGGGGTTCCGGTGACAGTGCAATTATTTTCCGCCTTAAATAAAACTGGAATTGATGAAATCCATACGGTTCTGGATCATTGGTTTGAAGTCAATCTGTAAAATAACAAGCAACACTATTGAATCAATTGATACTTGATGGTGTGGTACAACTCTAAACTTGGACGAATTATTACTTAGCGCATTATGGACATTAGCCATACCCACTCCGACAACAAAACAGCCTCAGCCAGTCATTGCCCACTCTGTGACTCACAACAAATTGAGCCATTATCCAATCGCAATCGTGAGGGCACCCCCCTTCGCACCGTTATTTGCCTGGACTGTGGACTGGTGTGGAGCGATCCATTTCCGCATGATCCCCGTGCATTCTATGAAAACGAATATCGACTGGCCTACAAAAGTAGTTACCAGCCCAAAGCAAAACATGTTTATCGTGCTGGTCAGGTGGCTCTAACCCGCCATCAGAAAATCAAGCCGTTAATCCGGTCACCACAAACCTTATTAGACGTCGGTGTCGGCGGTGGCGAATTTGCTTACCTGATGAAAGCTCTTGGCCACGCTGTTTCGGGCATTGAACCGAATCTCGGTTATGCCAATTACGCCAAAACCCAGTATGACCTAAATCTGCAAATAGGCTTTCTGCAAGACGCGCAATTTGCTGACAACAGTTTTGATGTCATTACCATCTGGCATGTGCTTGAACATACCGAAGATCCGTTGCAGGTTTTAAGCAAGCTGGGTTCATGGTTAAAACCACAAGGAACCTTGGTGGTTGAGGTGCCCAATATTGAGGCAGTTTGCCAATCCCCCAAAAGCACCTTTCACGATGCCCATTTGTTTAATTTCAATCTAGCCAGCCTCAGCAAAATGGCTGAAAGAGCTGGCTTAAGCACTCAACAGCATCTGCTCTCAGCAGATGGTGGCAATCTGACAGTATTTTTTAACAAAGCGGACTCTGCAATTACTGCCTCTGACTGGCACTTGCCGGGTAATGCAGAAATGATCAAACAGATAGTCCTTAATCACACCCCATTTAGGCACTATTCTTCGTTGGCGCCTTACTTGCGTTTTGCAAGGCGTGTATTCAGAAACATAGGCGAATTCAAAGCAACCCGGACCAGCAAGGATAATAAGAGCTTGCTGGATACCTTATATAGCCAGATTCTGAAATCTGTTTAATGGGCTTGATCCCAGTTGCCGCCATGACCAACTTCCACCACCAGCGGCACTTTTAAAGTCGCCGCCTGGGACATTAACTGATTGATGGTCGTCATCGCTGTTTCCAGCTGATGTTCGGCCACTTCAAATACCAGTTCGTCATGCACTTGCATAATCATACGGGCATCAAACTGGCTGGTTTCCAACCAGGTATCACAGGCCAACATGGCCCGTTTAATAATATCGGCTGCGGTGCCTTGCATAGGTGCATTGATCGCAGTCCGTTCCGCATATTGTCTTAAGGCAGGATTTTTGGCATTGATATCGGGCAGATACAGGCGACGACCAAACAAAGTCTCCACATAGCCATTCTGTCTGGCTTGCTCACGAATGTTATCCATGTATTGCTTAACACCAGGATAACGACTGAAATACAAATCAATATAGGCTTGGGCCTGATTGCGCGACAAACCCAGCTGTTGCGCCAGACCAAACGCCGACATACCGTAAATCAAACCAAAATTAATGGCTTTGGCCGAGCGGCGTAAATCGTTGGTCACTTGGTCACGCTCAACCTCGAATACTTCTGCCGCAGTCGCACTGTGAATATCGATACCTTGCGAAAACGCTGCCAACAAGCCGGCGTCATCCGAAAGATGAGCCATGATGCGCAGTTCAATTTGCGAGTAATCCGCCGCCACTATGCAATAGCCGGGCGCAGCCACAAAGGCCTGGCGGATCTTACGCCCTTCTTCACTGCGTATCGGAATATTTTGTAAATTCGGATCGGAGGAGGACAAGCGTCCCGTCGCTGCAACTGCCTGGTGATAACTGGTATGGACCCGACCGGTTTGCGGATTAATCTGTTGCGGCAACTTATCGGTATAGGTGGATTTTAACTTGCTCATACTGCGATGCTCTAACAGCAAGCGCGGCAAAGCATATTCCAAAGCCAGCTCTTGTAAAACCGATTCATCGGTAGAAGGCTGACCTTTTGGGGTTTTTTTGATAATGGGTAGTTGCAAACGCTCGAACAAGATTTCCTGAATCTGTTTGGGTGAACCCAGATTAAAGGCTGAACCAGCCAGATCGTGCGCTTGTTGTTCTATACCAATCATGCGATTGGCCAGTTCCAGGCTTTGCTGATCCAGCATTGCACTATCAACCAAAACCCCATTCGCTTCAATATGCCCTAAAACCTTGACTAAGGGCATTTCAATATCTCGGTAGAGCGACAACAGCGTAGCCTGTTGTTGTAGGCGTGGAAACAAAGTCTGATGTAAACGCAGGGTAATATCAGCGTCTTCACAGGCATATTCGCTGGCTACATCAATGGCCACTTCCTGGAATGGAATCTGTTTAGCCCCTTTACCGGCAACATCCTCATAGTGAATG
>RFQK01000241.1 GCA_009925045.1 Methylococcaceae bacterium | reverse complement strand
ACTATCCCGTTCTATCGACTCCATCGATGCTGTGGTGGCATCCCGCGTTCATCTGGCTATTCCTAAACCTAGTGTATTTGTGCGTGACAAACAAAAACCGACTGCCTCGGTGTTACTCAATTTACATCCTGGTCGCACTCTGGACAGACAACAAGTCAGCGGCATTATTCACATGGTTTCGAGCAGCGTTCCCGATCTGAGCGCTGAGAATGTGACTATTGTTGATCAAAACGGCAAATTATTGAGCGAGGGTGATAATAATGACCCTGCTAATTCTCTGGATCCCAGCCAGCTGAAATATGTACAAGATTTACAGGCTGATATTGTCAGACGCGTTACATCAATACTGACACCGATTCTCGGCCAAGAAAACATTCGTGCCGAGGCTGCAGTTGAAATTGATTTTTCAACCACCGAACAAGCCGCTGAGATTTATAAACCGAACGGCACGCCCGAAGCGGTCAGCAAACGCAGTGAACACATTAAGTCGTCATCGGCCTCAGATGTCAACAAAAACGCTGCCGTTGCCGGTTCTGCTGCTAATCAAGTTGGGCGACTCAACGAACCTCAGGTGCTTGAGCAACTGGGGATTCCGAATAATGCTGACGCAGTAAACAATAGCCAAAGCAATCAGGAACAAGAAACCATTAATCAATACGAAGTTGATAAAACGGTTCGTTATACACAAAGTCCGCGCGGCACTATCAAACGCCTGACCGTTGCAGTGGCGATTAATCACAAATCTGCCAAAGACCCGAACAATCAGGTGATCAGTCAGGCACTTAGCGAAGACGAGAAAGCGCAAATTACGAATCTGGTTAAAGAAACGGTTGGCTTTAATTCATTGCGCGGCGACTCTATCAGCCTGGTGAACATCCCCTTCAAGCCTTTGGAAAAACAGGAAATTGCCCCTAAGGCCATTTGGATAGATTGGTTAAGCTTAAACAATATCAAAAATGTGGTTCAGTATCTGGTCTCACTGCTACTGATTTACTATTTATATGTCAATGCCCTGCAACCTCTGTTAAAACGCTTCAGCCCATTGGTTGAAGCCGTAGCGAATGGTCCGGTCGCGAGTTCAGCTGAAGAGATTCAACCCCCAGAACCGCCTAAACCTGAATCTGATTTGGAAATCGCCCGCCGAATGGCGCAAGAGAATCCACGCATTGTGGCGACTGTCGTGCGTAACTGGTTAAACGAAGAATAAAAGACTATGGGTATTCAAAACGCTGCGGTACTAATGCTGGCACTCGGACAAAACGAAGCGGCTGAAGTTTTAAAATTTCTCTCTCCCAGTGAAGTTGAAAAACTGGGAACCGCAATGTCTAGCCTGAAAAATGTTACTACCGAAGAACTCAACGAAGTCTTACAGGCGTTCAAGCAGGAATCATCGGTGCATACGGCCTATGGCATTGATTCTGAAGACTACATTCGTGATGTACTAACCAAAGCGCTCGGTGATGATAAAGGCAATAATCTGCTGAACCGAATTCTCGTTACCCGCGACTCCACCGGTATCGATAGCCTGAAATGGATGGACGGCAAATCAGTAGCCGAATTAATCCGTAATGAGCACCCTCAGGTCATCGCAACCGTTTTGGTTCATCTTGAACCCTTACATGCCAGTGAAGTCCTGACCGAATTACCGGACAGCATGCGTTCGGAAGTGGTCTTGCGTATGTCGACCATGGACGGTGTCAAATTACTGGCATTGAATGAACTCAATGATGTCCTGGCCCGCCTGCTGACTGGCAACGAAGCCATTAAGGGCAAGCCGATTGATGGCGTAAGAGCTACTGCATCAATACTGAACTTTGTTAAAAGCGACATTGAAACCCAGTTGATGAGCAAGCTGCATCATTTCAATCCAACCCTGGCTCGTCAGGTGACGGATCAAATGTTCGTATTTGACGATATTGTGCATCTGGAAGACAGGGATCTGCAAAAACTGCTGCGGAATATCCCCCAAGATTCATTGGTAATTGCCTTAAAAGGTGCCAAAAACGAATTCCGTGACAAAATCTTCAAGAATATGACGACCCGTGCTGCGGACATGCTAAGAGAAGATTTCGACGCCAAAGGTCCGGTTCGCTTATCAGATATTGATCATCATCAGAAAGTCATTTTGCAAATCGTAAGACAAATGGCTGATGACGGACGCATTTCATTATTGTTTGATAAGAAGGATTACCTTGTCTGAGCGACTCAAACAACCGGTGAAGCCGACCTTTAGTGTCTGGCAACCAGCCTCTCTGGATACGCCCTCCCCTGTCATTGATGATCAGGCGGAGGCTGCCGAACGGGATGCGCTTTCAGCTGAACAACAAGCGATTGAAGCCGCTAAAACTCAGGCACAAAGCGAAGGCTTTCAGCAAGGCTATGAGACGGGTCTGCAACAAGGACTGGAAGAAGGCCGAATTCAGGGACAGCAGGAAGGCCAAAAGCTGGCTTATGAGGAACATAAACTGCAGTTTCTGGAACAAAAACGTCAGATTCAGGCGCTGATTGCCCAATTTGAAACCGAACTGAATTACATTCGTGAGCATATCGCCGAAAACGTCTTGCACCTGAGTCTGGATGTCGGCAAATCACTGACTAAAACCGCTCTTCAGCTTAAACCTGAACTGATTTTGCCATTGAT
>RFQK01000025.1 GCA_009925045.1 Methylococcaceae bacterium | reverse complement strand
CTAACCAACGATGGTTAACGTATGGCATGCCAGCACGGGTAGCTTGTTCAGCAACCGCTTTACGCGCTGCTTTTTTGGTACCAACAAAAAGAATTGTGCCTTTATTTGCAGTCATTTGACCCAAATAATTGATAGCATCATTGAAAAGTGGAAGTGTTTGTTCCAAGTCGATAATGTGGATTTTGTTACGAGCACCAAATAAAAAAGGTGCCATTTTAGGATTCCAGTAACGAGTCTGATGTCCAAAGTGAACACCGGCTTCCAACATTTCGCGCATTGACACTGCTGCCATTTATATCTCCTGAATAAAATACCGATTTTGTTTCGGCTATTGGGTTGGGCCTCCACCTATCCCGATTGATGACCGGTTATTCTCATAACCAGCACCCCATCAAACGTGTCGATAAGTGTGAGTATTAGTTTGTTTAGCCGTGCTTTATACCATGATTCCCAGTTTACAACAAGCTTAACTCTGATAGACTGCAGGTCTGTTTTGAGCCTTTATAAAAATCCTATGAGTATCGTCATTAAGAATGCTGAAGAAATTGAGAAAATGCGTATTGCCGGCAAATTGGCTGCAGAAGTTCTCGAGATGATTGCCCCTTACGTCAAAGCAGGCGTTACAACTAACCAACTCGACCAACTATGTCATGACTATATTGTCGATATTCAAAAAGCCATTCCCGCGCCTTTGAATTATAGGGGGTTTCCAAAGTCCATTTGCACATCAATAAACCAACAGATTTGTCATGGCATTCCCAGTGACAAAGCGCTTAAAAATGGCGATATTGTTAATGTTGATATTACTGTGATTAAAGATGGCTATCACGGTGATACCAGCCAAATGTTTTGTATCGGCGATGTCACACCGCACGCCAAACGTTTGGTTGAAGTGACCCGCCAATGCCCGAAGGCGCAGTTATCAAACCCGGCATGATTTTCACCATTGAACCTATGATCAATATTGGCAAACGCCACATGAAAATTCTGGCAGACGGCTGGACCGCTGTCACCAAAGACAGAAGTTTATCAGCGCAATGGGAGCATACTATTCTGGTCACTGAAACCGGTTACGAAGTTCTGACCCTGCGCCAGGAAGAACTATGACTCATGCTAAATGCCTTGAACAGGCGTTTCTGGCTTGTTTTGAGACCGAGCATCCTGTCAATGCATTCAAACAATGCATACACGATGAAAACCTGTATCTCACCGAACAATTCAGGCCTTATCAAGGTGTTTCTGGCTTATTAAGCCATAGGGCTGGTTTTATTGATCAACTGCTAAAAAGTTGCTGGAATCACTTTTTAGGCAAGGATCTACACAATGCCAGTCTCATCGCAACCGGTGGCTATGGCCGTGGCGAGCTTTTTCCACACTCCGATATCGACATTCTGATCATTGTAGCCCCTGAAAACCGGGATCATAATCAGGATGATTTAGCCCGTTTCAGTCGTTTCCTTTGGGATATAGGATTAAAACCCGGACAAAGCGTACGTAGCATTGACGACTGCATTCAGGTTGCAGGTGAAGAACAAACTATATTCACCAATTTACTGGAAATCCGCCTGATTAGTGGCAATTTTGAATTATTTGAAGGCCTACGCTTGGCCCTGGCAGCAAGCAATCCTTGGCCATCAGAGCTTTTTTTCCCCGCAAAAGTGGCAGAACAGGAACAACGACATCGCAAATATCACGATACCGCATACAACCTGGAACCCAATATCAAAGAGGGTCCGGGTGGTTTACGTGACTTACAAATCATTTCCTGGGTTTTTAAACATCATTATCGATCCAACACCCTGCGTGGTTTGATTAAATACGGTTATCTGCCACGCGCAGAATACGAAAACTTAATCGCGGCCCGGGATATTTTGTGGCGCTTACGCTTTGCCTTACATATTCTGACCAATCATTCTGAAGATCGCTTGTTGTTTGATCATCAAAGAGATTTAGCCCGTCAATTTGGTTATTTGGACCAAAACCAGCAACCCGATGTTGAACGTTTTATGCAGTTTTATTTCAAGACTGTACTCGACATTGAACGCTTGAACGAAATGTTGCTGCAATTAATGAATGAAAAATTAGTCAGCAATCCTTCCAGCCGCAAACCCGTCACCATCAATGAAGACTTTCTCTCAATTGATGGCTATTTAGAAGCCAGAACCAACCAAGTTTTTGAACAACGGCCTTTGGCTTTGCTTGAGCTATTTCAGCTTTTACAAAACCATCCAGAACTCAAAGGGATACGTGCCAGCACACTGCGGTTAATGCGTAACAATCTGGATAAAATCGATGATACATTCCGGAATGACAGCCAAGCCAACCAAGTATTTCTCGAGATACTAAAAACACCGCGCCAGCTTACTGAACAACTGACACGCATGAATCGCTATGGCATTTTGCCTGCGTATTTAGCAGACTTTGCTAATATCGTTTCCAGAATGCAGTATGACTTGTTCCATATCTACACAGTCGATCAGCACACCTTATTTTTGATCCGCAATCTCAGACGCTTTTCGCTAGCTTTGCACGAAGCCGAATTGCCATTTTGTAACACCATATTTCGTCTGATCAATAAACCCGAAGTGCTTTATATTGCCGGTTTATTTCATGACATCGCCAAAGGCCGTGGTGGCGACCATTCACAACTCGGGGAAACGATTGCCGCCGATTTTTGCAATCAACACCAGCTTCCGGTTCAAGACACCAAGATCGTCTGCTGGCTGGTACGTAATCATCTGTTAATGTCGATGACCGCACAACGCAAAGACATCAGCGACCCTGATGTAATTCATGATTTTGCGCTTAAGGTCGGCAGTATCGAAATGTTGAACCATTTATACCTGCTAACCGTGGCTGATATTCGTGCCACCAACCCCAGTTTATGGAATTTTTGGAAAGATACTTTACTTAAGGAATTGTATATTGCCGCCCATAACGCCTTGCACCGTGGCTTACATAATCCGATCGCACGCTCTGAACGCATCGAAGACAATATTAAAGAAGCACAAAAAGAATTAATGCGTCTCGGTCTATCGCAGCCCAGCATCAAACGCTCCTGGCAGCATCTGAGCGACGATTACTTTTTGCGTTATTCAGTCGATGAAATTACCTGGCATACCCTGGCGATTGCCGCATCCGATGAAGCTGACCTGCCGCTGGTGTTACTGCGGCCACAGACTCACCGAGGTAGTGCAGAAATTTTTGTGTACACCAAAAATGAACGGGGCATTTTCTCGACCTGCACAGCCAGTTTGGATCAACTGGGGCTGACTATTTTAGATGCCCGAATCATCACCACCTCTGATCAATACGTACTGAATAGTTTTCAAGTTCTTGAGCAATCTGGGGAAGCGATCAGCGATTTACATCAACAAATCCATATCAGCCACAGTTTGCGCCAAAACCTGTTGCATAAGGGGGTGATAAAAGTGAATCGCAACATTTATAAACAATCCCGCCAAGCCCAGCATTTTCCAATCACAACCAAGCTCACCTTTTTGGATAACCCTAACCATCGCTTCACGACTTTAGAGCTTATCACCACCGACAGAGCAGGTTTGTTATCCACAATAGGCCAGGCATTTAGCGAACTCAATATCCAGTTGCATGACGCCAAAATCACCACCATAGGCAGTCGAGCTGAAGATATGTTTTATATTAGCGACCAAATGGGTAAAGCGATTGAAGATCCGGATCGCCGTGAAAAACTGCGTGAGAAAATTTTAAGCGCACTCGCCTAAGTCTGCACTTTAGAGAATGCGCCGAGAGGATTAACGTGAAGCTAAATATTGATTGGCAGACACGGGTGCTTCGTAAGCCACACCCTCGCTAAAATATTGATGCGGATTACTAGCGATTTCACGAGCTGCTAAAAATTGTGCATAGTAATTACGTGAAGCAAAACCAAAAGCAGGTCCGTCATACTCATCAACAATACGATTAAAATCACTACCCATGGTATTTTGAGCACGTTTCATACCACCGATACCGTGGTTGTAAGAAGTGACCGCCGCCGGCCAATTGCCAAGCTTACTATAGGCATGATTCAAATAACGCGCCGCACCATTGGCAGCCAGAAAAGGGTCTGAGCGATGCTCAACACTTTCGTGACCCGGCATAAAAGTCTGCGCCGCTACTTTAGTAAATTGCCAGACACCGACTGCACCAGCACTCGATTTAGCATTCAATTGATAAGACGATTCTACATGTGGCAAGTAGGCTAAATCTTCTGGCAGCCCTGCTTCACGAAAGATTTTCCTGAATTGCAAATCATAACGACCACTAATTTCTAAGCCACGTTTAAAACGTTCACGGGTTCCGCGCTGACTACGAACACGCTCACTCGCACCATTAATGAATTTAGCCGATGGTTTACCCGAGGCTTCGATCTTCGCCAGAATCTGATGATCATTACTGTTCAAAGGAGCGCCATAACGTACCTTATTCTCAAGCGCCGACAACTGCGCCTTCCAGAACTCTTTACGTTGATTCATCACATCTTTTTGCTGATTTGTCAGACCTTCACCGACATTACCCGGCAAAGTAACTACTTCATAAATCACATCAAGATTGCGATCATCGTGAATAGCTACTTCAGAACGACGCCATACAGCATAGGTTTTACGCCAGAATTCAACAGCAGGCTCCAACACCGCGGGTTTAGCAAATTCACCTGAATAGGTGGTAGGCCCATAACCGGAATGCGTAACAGGCACGGGCTGTGGCTTGACCATTACGACTTTATCGCGATTCGAAGTCGTACTACAGGCCGCCATCAACACCAATAATGAGCTAAATAGTGGGGTACGAAAATGAGTCAGTTTCATGTCTAGCCTTATTAAATCAGTTTCAAAAGCAAAATCGCTTATGATTTCAAGAAATAATAGCGCTTTATTAGAAAAAAAGTGAAGAGTTTTTTTCGCTTATATTGATGTTTTTTGCTATCAAGCAAGACCTTTTAATGCCAACCACCGTACTGCGTCGTAGGATCACCACGAAACCCAGCTGTGGTTTTATTGGCATCGGGGACATGAACACTATCCGCAGCAGCCTGGATCAGATTTTTTGAACTGTACCCCCCCAAGGCCATCGCCTTGGCAGCAATCGCAGTTGTGAGGGGATTAATGTCGTATTGATAAAGACTGGTTTGCACCACAACACTAATCAATCGCTCCCCGTCTTTAGTCGTCTCAGAGGGGGAATAACTCAGAATATGGTTAATCGATATCGTGATGAATTATCCAATTGATATTCGGCTAATAAATCACCATTCGCTAGCCTCGCCTCTACTTTACCGGTCTTAGCCGATGCGCCGTTAAGACTAACACTGCCGTGTAAAACCACTTCACGCTCATAGCGTTGAATCGCCTCAGGCTTACTCAATGCCGTCGGCTTGTCTTGACTACAAGCCATCAGTAACAGACTCAAAATCAAAACATATTTTTTCATTGCTTAGCCACCCATTTCTGGCAAACGTCTGGCCAGACCCATCGCATGCTTGGCCAGCGTACGCTTAAGGGTTGGCAGATGATCAAGCATAGTGAGCCCTGTATTGCGTAATGCAGCCAGAGCTAAATTCTGATTCGAGAACAAATGCACCAGACTGTTGGTAAAGCCAATGGTTTTATCATGATCGGCCTGACGTTGTTTGGCGTAGGCTTGCAAGAAAGCCGGATCACCAATATCTCCGGACTGGTTTTGCTGGATAAGCATTTCAGCTAATTCCGCCACATCACGAATACTCAAATTAAAGCCCTGCCCAGCGACCGGATGTAACTGATGGGTAGCATTGCCGATAATAAGCGCACGCTCGGACAACATTTGTTTAGCGCGAATCAAATTTAAGGGGAATGCTCTACGGGGCGCAACCAACTTTAGCGCACCCAACCGATAACCAAAACAAGCCTGCAATTCGTCCAAAAACTCTGCTTCACCACCAGCCATTAAAGCCTCTGCTTGTTCATGACTACGCGTCCAGACCACGGCCATTAACCGCGGACCCACGGGCAACAAGGCCATAGGGCCAAACGCCGTAAAACGCTCATACGCGGTATTATCATGTGGCAAGGACGATTGAACAGTGGTCACCAAAGCCGTTTGCCCGTATTCAGTCACTACCTGATCGATACCGAGTAGTTGCCTGACCGAAGATTGCCCCCCGTCAGCACCCACCAAAAGTTTAGCTGTCAGATTAATCGTTGAACCGTCATGAGTGCGCAAGTTGACGAACACAGCCTCTTCACTGCTGATCAAACCAGCGACTCGGGTTTCATAAAAGTAGTTGATGTTGCATGCAGCAAGTTGATCGGCTGCCGACTGCTCCAAGGCTCGGGCGGTAATCACATATCCCAGAGCATCCACATTCTGTTGTTTTGCCGATAAGCGTGTTTTACCGAAATGTCCTCGGTCAGAAACATGAATTTGCTTAATCGGTGCAGCCACATGAGCCACGGCAGCCCAGACACCAAGTTGTTCGAGCAATTGGACCGTCCCCGCCCCCAAAGCCAAGGCACGATCACCGGCACCTGATTGCTGTTGTTGAAGGCGACTGTTTGCCTCAATAACGGCTATTTTCAAGCCAGTATTTTTCAGCGCCAGTGCCAGACAATTACCAACCAGTCCACCACCTGCGATGACTATGTCAAAGTTTTCATCCATCATCAGCTCCGCATTACAGATTCGATAGCTTCAATCGTTTTCGGGACTGCGGCCGTTAATACTTCGTAGCCGTCGGCAGTTACCAAGACATCGTCTTCGATGCGGATACCAATGCCGCGCCATTGTTTATCAACCGTTTCACAATCGGCCGCCACATACAACCCTGGCTCTACAGTCAAAACCATACCGGGTTCTAACAAACGCCATTCATCTTTGATTTTGTAGTCACCGACATCATGGACATCCATACCCAGCCAATGACCAATGCGATGCATATAAAACTGCTTGTATTTCTCGTCTTTAATTAATTTTTTGACTCGACCTTTTAATAAGCCCAACTCTACCAAACCCTTAGTTAAAACCTCAACCGATGCTTCATGGGCTTTATTCCAAGCTATGCCTGGCGCAATTTCAGCCAAAGCGGCCTCTTGAGCATCCAAAACCAATTGATACAAAAGCCGTTGTGGCTCGCTAAATTTCCCGGAGACAGGAAAAGTTCGGGTGATATCAGCCGCATAATGGTCACACTCTGCTCCGGCATCAATTAGCAATAAATCCCCTTTACGCAGCTTGTCAGCATTTTCCGTGTAATGCAGCACACAGGCATTTTTACCTCCGGCGACGATAGACGGATAGGCTACTGCTCTTAATCCTGAACGCATAAAGTGATGAATCAGTTCTGCTTCCACTTCAAACTCATGCACACCGGGCTGACAATATTGCATGGCACGAACATGGGCCTGAGCAGATATTTCAGCGGCGCGGCGCATCAGCTTAATTTCTTCTGCAGATTTGAACAGGCGCATTTCGTGAACAATGTGCTCTAGGGAAACAAGCTCACCCGGAGCAGTCACACCCGTTCTGGATTGTTTACGAATGTGATTAATCCAATCTAACAGCTTGTGATCCAACTCGCCATTCTTACCCATCGGATAAAAAACTTTGGCCTTATTCTCCAGCATGCCTGGCAGAATTTCGTCGAGATCATCAATAGGAAACGCATCATCGGCACCATATTGAGACGTGGCACCTTCAAGTCCCGCATGCGCACCTTCCCAGAGGGCTTTTGTTGCATCAAATTCGCGACAAAACAAGACATATTCACCCTGTTGCCGACCCGGAATGAAAACCGCCAACGCATCTGCTTCATTAAAGCCGGTCAGATAATAGAAATCGCTATCCTGACGAAAAGGATAATGCACATCGCGATTGCGAACAGCTGAACTAGCACTGGCAATGATGGCAATATTACCTTTGCCAATTCTTTGCATCAGTGCCTGACGACGCTTTTTGAATTCTCTTTGTTTCATCACTATCTCAGTTTCTCAGTGCTGCTGAGTCGTTTCAGTATCAACAAAAAAATCACGAATGGTTAGAACGGCGACACGCAAATACTCATGCACTTCCATTAAGGCATTGGCCTCTTCCTCGTCCATGGACTGAATTTCTATCTTGGTAAACTCAATCACATCAGCAATCACCTCACTCACTTCGCTAGGCCAACGACCACTGGATTGCGAGTAACCGATTCCTAATAAGAAGCCTTGGCACCAATCACGTAATGCCTCAACTTGCTCGAACAAAGGCTCATCTTCCTCTGGCAAAAGCAGATCGAAGTTGTAGTCATTATCATCCCCGGTTAACAACTGCTGAGTTTCAGCATAAACCTCATTTAAAACCGTCCAGTCATCTTCATCTAAGGTGGTTTTATCAATCATTAGGGGTTGTAACCAATTATCTATATCGGCACGTATCTCTACACAAAGCATACCGACTGCCAGGCCATGCGCTTCTGCAGCCGTGTAGTCAGCATCGAGTTTTTCAAAAATTTCATCAAGTTCTTGATAGGAAATCATTTATGGTTTTAGACCCTTTTAGCTGTTTAAAATCTGGGCTTATGCTAACATTGTTCTCCATCATCTATGACTATAATCTGTACAGATTGTTAACCATGTCTACAGCCGACAAAGATCCTTCGTCAGAACTAGAAGCACTTGAAGCTAAACTGGAAACTTTGATTAGCCAGTTTAATCTTGTCAAAAATGAAAACAAATCACTTAAGACTCGACAGGATGCCTTAGTGAAAGAAAAAGCCAAATTATTGGAAAAAACCACGCTCGCTAAAGCACGGGTTGAAGCCATGATCACTCGTCTGAAAGCGATGGAACACGATACATGAGCAAACCCTTACAACCTGTTACCCTGAACATTCACGGAAAAGAATACCGGATTGCCTGTGCCGACAATGAACGCGATAAACTGTTACAGGCTGCGCAATTACTGGATCAGCAAATGCGTAAAATTCACGAAACCGGCAAAGTCAGTGGCAGCGATCGCATCGCCGTGTTGGCTGCATTAAATATTGCTCATGATTTGAGTCAGGACAATTCGGCTAATGAAGTAATAGATTATTCAGGAAGCCTGATTGGCTATATTGGTTTCCACTTGAACCGTCGGTTCAAGGACGAAAGTGCGAGACGGCGCAGGCGGGAGATTTCTAGTTTTGATGTTGCCAGTTAATGGCTCGACGGTGAAAATCATCTAAGTCTTTGATGAGTTCACAATTCTTAGGCAGTTCGTCGTTAAATTTCATCCAGTAATGGATGCCTCTGCCCGCCAGCCAAATCGACATATTTTCGTGTTTCAAAGCATCAACAATCAGGTTTAAATCTTCCATAGTTTCCTGATCACTGGGCGATTTCAACATGCTCAACACCACAATATCGACATTCAGATTTCTGGCGGCTTCAACGATATCAGCACCCGGCACATCTGCACCAATGTAATAGCAATTGTATTGTTGTTCAGCCGCTAATAAACACGACATCAGCAGACCGAATTCATGTGGCTCACCACTTGGGGTTGCAAACATCATATTGGCTTTATGATTAGACAAGCGGTGCATGTTATTCACCATACTGAGAAGTATGCGCTTCACACAGGCGGAAAAAATATGCTCCTGAGCAATATTCAATTTGCCTTCATGCCAAGACTGTCCCACATGAATCAGGGCCGGAGTCAAAATGTCTCTGACATACACCAGCGGTTCACTCGAAATCAAGGCACGCTTTAATAACTGCTCACATCGGTCAATTCGATAGTGCAGCAAAGCCTCAACGATCTGGTCGGCAAATAAATTACTTTCACTGACCCTATCATCCCCACCTTCCAGCAAATTTTGCAATTGCTGTACATCAAGGCTGGACAACTTACTGATGGCATGACCCTGACGGGTCAAATTAGCCAGTAACATCAGTTTTTCCAAGTCATCCTGAGAATAAACCCGGTGGCCGCCTGGCTCTCGATTGGGTGCAATGACTTGATAGCGACGCTCCCAAGCACGCAAAGTCTCTACTCCCAAGCCGGTTAAAACCGATATTGATTTGATTGAATACATTTTGTTTAGGTTTTGTACAATTATTTTCTTGACAACTATTGTACATCAAGATAACTTAACTACCAACTTAATCGATGAACAGGGGAAACCGCCATGGCCTTAAGACATCTCAATCCAATAAATGACAAAGCTATTCAATTGATTGCCGATCCCCTGTTGTCAGCAGCACCGTGGCTGGAAATCAATGATGATGCAACTGATAATAAAGCCGAACCAACCCCGCAGCCTGCACAGGCTCTGGCTGAGGAGATGGAACAGGCAAGAATACAATTACTCCATCTATTACTAGAGAAACCCGTTTTACACCACTTGCTTCATGACAGATTGGTTAACCATGCCGTTGAGGGGGTTGACTACACCATGAACAACTCAGAAAAATCTGAACAAGCTAAAGCTGTACAAGATTATAGTCTTGTACAGGACAA
Organism: Methylococcaceae bacterium; assembly: GCA_009925045.1. Lineage (GTDB taxonomy): Bacteria > Pseudomonadota > Gammaproteobacteria > Methylococcales > Methylomonadaceae > Methylomonas. The sequence goes on along the minus strand of RFQK01000025.1, from coordinate 2,215 downwards.
TACACCAGAAATTAACGCTACATCCGCTAGTACTCAGGACCACAGCCTAGACAACGTGCATTACTTTCCAGTATTTCTTTTGAAAGTAGCTGAGTTGGGGGCTGAAATGTTGAAAGCTGCAGGCGATGAAGACACTGTGTACAGAAAACGCCTGTACAACCAAAGATTGCACTTACAAAAAACCCGTCAAAACATGATCAGCAGCAACACCGGTTTGGTTGCCTTTGTGGCCTGCAAATACAAAACTCAAGCCTTGGCGTTTGAAGATTTGATGCAAGAAGGCAGCATTGGTTTGATCAAAGCGGTCGATCGTTTCGATGCCAGTCGCGGAATTCGTTTTTCAACTTACGCTATTTTCTGGATCAAACAGGCAATTTCACGCCTGATTGTTAAACAAGAAAAAGTCGTCAGACTGCCAATCGCCTTAGCCGAACGCGCTTCAGTGATTTTTGAAATTATGCGCAACTGCTATTTAGAGCATAACCGCTGGCCGACTCTGGTTGAATTAAAAGCTAAATGCGATATGTCGATGGAAGACATTAAAACTATCAGTCGTTACTACCAAGCGACCCATTCCTTGGACAGCTCTGAGTCAGATGACGACGATGGCTATACTTTAATGGCGAGCCTGACCCAAAGTCAGTTCGCTGAACCTTTGGATGACTTGATTCAGAACAACCTTAATTTATACATCGACCAGATTGTGGGCTCATTATCCGATAAAGAAGCCACTATACTGAATATGCGCTTTGGCTTAAGAAATCAACATGAAATGACCTTACAAGCCATTGCTGATCAGCTACATGTAACACGCGAAAGAGTAAGACAAATTCAGAATGACGCCCTGAAAAAACTAAAACAACAGTTTGGTTGCGATCTGCTGCCATTTTTAGAAGTGAATGCCGGCTAAGTGAACAGCAGAACAATACCTAATATAGAGGAGTGATTATGTCATCAGAAAAACCTAACACTAGCAATCAAACACCGCCACCCGATTGGAAAGCGGAATTCGATAAACATTTGCATAAAGTAAGCGAGCGGACTCAAAATTTCTATAAGGGTCACAAACACTTTTTCAAACTCTCTAATATCAGTGCCGTACTGGGTGGTACTTTGGCTCTGAGTTGGTTGGTGAGTGGTGTCTACATTATTGATGAAGGTAACCGTGGCGTTCAGCGTGGTCAACGTTGAGCAACAACGTTTCATTGAAATTGGTTATCGTGATTCCAGCCGTTTTGCCAAAGTCGCATCGATTCCCCAAGAATCTTTGATGCTCACCAGTGACGAGAACATTATTAATGTCCGCCTTGCGGTGCAATATCAAATCAATAATGCTAAAGATTACTTGTTCAATGTCAAAGACAATGAAGCCACTCTGAAACAATTAACGGAAAGTGTTGAGCGTGCCGTGATTGGCCGCAACAACATGGACTTCATTTTGACCGAAGGTCGTAGCGAAATCGTAGCCGAAATCAAAAAAGAAATTCAGGCGGCGATGGATCAATACAAAACCGGTTTAACCATTGCCAGTGTCAACTTGCAAGACGCTCAACCACCTGAAGAAGTGCAAGGTGCTTTTGAAGATGCGATTCGTGCGCGTGAAGACAAACAACGTCTGATCAACGAAGCCGAAGCCTATAGCAATGAAATTATTCCTAAAGCCCGCGGTGCTGCTTCTCGCTTATTACAAGAAGCTGAAGCCTATGAAGCTGAGAAAATCGCCAAATCTAAAGGTGAAACTGAACGCTTTGACCAATTATTAGTGGAATACGAAAAAAATCCAGCGATTACTCGTAAACGTTTGTATCTGGAAGCGAAGGAAAAACTGTATAGCGGCAGCAACAAAATCTTGATTGAGTCTGAACGTAATGCTGCGCAATTCTATATGCCAGTTCCGGCGGCTGTTCAAACCGCTTCTGGTGCAGTGAATAGAACCAATGTTGAATCTGATCTAGTTAATGAGACAGGTGCTGATAAAGCCGCTGCTCATCGCAATACAGCATTGTCCACTGATATTCGTCCAAGCCGGAGCAAATAATGAATACTAAAGCGACCAGTTTAATTATCCCTTTAGGCCTGAGTGCTTGTGTGCTGGGCTATATGTCGGTTTTTTATGTGAATCAGCATGAAAAAGCCATCCTGTTTCGTCTAGGTGAAATGGTTTCGACCGATTACAAACCTGGACTGCATTTTAAGACCCCCATCATTAATAATG
>RFQK01000240.1 GCA_009925045.1 Methylococcaceae bacterium | reverse complement strand
TAGCGCGGGCATGCTGACGGCAGATGTTGATGGAGATGGACAGGCTGATTTTGCCGTTAAGTTGATCGGAGTTGAGGTTCTGAATGAGGCTGATATTCTGCTCTAACAGCGCCTGTCTTGGCATGCACTGATCGGAAACCCGCCAATGGATTGTGCCCAGAATTTAAGTTTTGCTATAAGCCGGCATCAGTCCGGCGATATTGCCACAGCGATTCGTGTTTATACGGAACTTCTCAGCCAAGATCAGCAGAATGCACAAATTTTGTACTTGCTGGGAACCGCCTGTTTTCAGTCTGGTCTGAATGATGAGGCCTTAAAGTATTTGCAAGAATCGATTCAGTTAAATCCGAACAATCCCTATGCGTTTAATAACATTGGGGTGTTATTAAAAGACTGTCATCGACTGCAAGACTCCCTAGACAGTTTTGAAAAGGCTTTGCGTCTTAAGCCAAACTATTCTGAAGCTTACTACAACCAGGGTTTGAGTTTTCATGCACTCATGCGGTTGAATCAAGCGCTGCAAAGTTACAACGACGCGATAGCAACTCAAGCCGATTATTTGGATGCTTATGTCAATCGGGGCAATGTGTTGCAGGATCTTGGGGACTATGTCACTGCTTGCAGCAGTTACCGTCAGGCTTTGCAACTCAATCCGCATGATGCTGAGATTGATTACAATCTGGCCAATGCACTAAAGAAATTACGTCAATACAATGCGGCGCTATATCATTATGATCAGGCAATTTTTAAAAAAACGGATTATGCCGAGGCCTACAATAATCGAGGCAATCTTTTAAGAGATCAAAAAAAGCCTGAAGCGGCACTCAAGGATTTTAATCGGGCTATCCATTTAAAACCTGATTTTGCGGAAGCCTATAACAACCGGGGAAATGTTTATAAAGACTTGCTGCAATTTGATTTTGCATTGCATGATTATGAATATGCCTTAAGTCTCAAACATACGGACGCATTAAATAATCGCGCCAATCTGTTGATTCAACGTGAAAATTACCAGGACGCTTTATCCGATTATGCAAGGCTGATTGATGAAAGTCCGGATTATGCCGAAGCCAAATGGAATAAAGGTCTACTGCATTTGTTACTGGGTGATTTTAGCCAGGGTTGGGAATTGTATGAATGGCGACTGAAGAAACCCGATACAGCTCACAGTTATCCCCAATATTCTCTCCCACGATGGTCTGGTACAGAAGACTTGTCAGGAAAACGCATCCTTGTATATGCCGAGCAGGGCTTAGGTGATGTGATACAGTTTTGCCGATATCTGTTTCGCTTAGCCGAGTTGGCGGAAAGTGTAATTTTCGAAGTCTATCCATCCTTACGTGCTTTGATGTCATCACTTAATTTGCCCCTGAATCTGGTTGTTAAAGGAGACGAACTGCCAGAGTTTGATTTTTACTGTCCGTTATTGAGTCTGCCTTATGCATTTGATACGCGTATAGACACCATACCGCATTGCATTCCGTATCTTTTCGCTGACCCTGTCAAACATCGCCATTGGCAAAAGCTGTTACCCGTTGGAAAAGTCAGCCGAATAGGTGTGGTGTGGTCGGGTAGCCCCAAAAATCCTAATGATGAGCAGCGTAGCATACCGGTCAGTTGCATGGCCCCCTTGTGGGCTTTGCCTTTGGAATGGCATTGTTTACACAATGAAATGCGATTTGAAGATCAGCTATTGTTGGATAGCTATCCTGTCGTTAAACGACATATGACCGAATTGCAGGATCTCACGGATACTGCTGCCTTAATAGCGTGTCTGGATCTGGTCATTACAGTGGATACCTGTGTGGCTCATCTGGCAGGCGCAATGGGTAAAAAAGTCTGGATATTGCTGCCTAAGGTGCCTGATTTCAGGTGGATGCTGGATAGAGAGGATACGCCATGGTATGGTTCGGCGGTTTTATTTCGACAGGATCAGATGGGTGATTGGGATGGGGTGATTAAACGAGTCGCAGCCAAACTGGTTAGTTTAACTACCTTAGATTAGGGCATGGTCGTAACCATGCCCTAGACAGTCAAGTACTAGAAACTGACCGGAATAACGAAACCCAGATTAAAAAGCGCGTCATTCCAAACCCCTGAGTCTGGAAGGGTGTTCAGGCGATAACGTACGTCACCACGTAGAATAAAACTTTTGCTTACAGAATAACTCGAGCCTACACCGCCTTCAAAAATAAAAGATTCTTTTGAAAAATCATTCAGAGCGGGGCCTGTGATGTTATTAATCATTCCACCTACACCAGCGACAGCATATGGGGAAAAACGATCTCTGAAAAAGTAGTACTGAAGGTCTGCAGTAGCGCCGATCAGATCCGTTTCACCGCCGCCGCAGCAGTGAAATTTGTTGTGGTAATTCTGCCAGAAGCCACGGAGTTCAACGTTAAAATGCTCGTTTAATATTTTTCCCAAGCCCAGACCCACACCGTAGCCACCTGAACCTTGTGATGCTCCGCTTGGCTCTAAATAGGTGCCGAAAGGGGCAAGATAATAACCTTCTTTATTACTCAAGGTGTCCGCTGTCACAGGAGACAAAGCAGCAATACCAAGAAGTAATACTGCTAAAAAAGATTTTTTCATAGATAGCTCCAATTAATCAATCATTTACAATAATAACATAAAAAAC
>RFQK01000239.1 GCA_009925045.1 Methylococcaceae bacterium | reverse complement strand
TGGGATAGTTCGCTTATCAAACAGTATAAATGGTCGCGATTAGTGCCCGCACCGCTATTAGCAGTGATCTGGGGCGTGTCATATAAGCTATTGACTGCGCAATATTTCCCGGCTTGGCAAATCGCAGATCAACATTTAGTCAGTTTACCTGTGCTAGGCAGTCCGCAAGCTTTCTTTCAACAATTGAGTTTGCCCGACTTTAGTCAATTGACGAACCCTGTGGTCTTTAAAATTGCTATCACGTTGGCTTTAGTGGCCAGTCTGGAGACATTACTGAGTGTGGAAGCCGTCGATAAACTTGATCCGCTCAAACGGATAACCCCGACGAATAGAGAATTAAAAGCGCAAGGTATCGGTAATTTAATCAATGGACTAATCGGTGGGCTGCCTATGACCGCAGTCATTGTGCGAAGTTCCGCTAATATTAATGCGGGTGGTCAGACTCGAATCAGCAGTTTTTTACACGGCATCATGTTATTGGTGAGTGTGCTGTTTTTTGCCCCACTGCTTAATCAAGTGCCATTGGCATGTCTTGCGTCGATACTGTTACTGACAGGGTATAAGTTAGCAAAACCCGATTTGTTCTCCAGTTTGTATAAACAAGGCTGGGGTCAGTTTGCACCTTTTGTGATTACTGTGGTTGCGATTTTGGTGACGGATTTGTTGCAAGGAATAGTCATTGGGATTTTGACTGGTTTGTTTTTTGTACTTAAAGCGAATTACCAGGCATCCATAACCTTGACCGATCATGAGGGTACCTATTTATTACGCCTGCATAAAGACGTCTCTTTTTTGAATAAAGCATTACTCCGACGTTGTCTTATGGAAATTCCTGATAATTGCGAATTGATTATTGATGGTCAAAGAGCGCATTTTATTGACCACGATATTCTTGAGACGATTGCGGATTTTAATCAGTCAGCAAAAGATCGAAATATCAGTCTGGAATTTAAAGGTATTTTGCTGGTTAAAGACTGAGCCAGCCGATTGACTACGCTAAGAGCTTTTTTCCTAGAGAAATCATGCCGTTTTTATGGCCGTTGAGCAGCTTTTAAGTTGCTCAACCATATTGAACAATTTTGGCTTTTGCTGCTCGATATCCGAACATAATTCAAACTGGGCGATTGCGCGTTTAAGATTTTCTCTGGGTTCGCTGATTTTAAAATAACGGTTGCCTTGTAGATAATCGGTGAAAAAACGCAAGCCTAATTCAAACGGAATCAGCCAGATGGCGTCATACAGATAGTCATAGTCGGCCTCGGTCATCATCTTGCCGGCTTCCAGAATGTAGTGTCGTAAAATAACCTCTGCCAGCTGCAGATCAAAGCGATTGTTATCAGGGATATGGCAGCAGGAACGCAGGCAATCGCCAATATCATAATGAATCAGACCGGGTTTAACCGTGTCCAGATCGATGAGACTGATAATCACATCGCTGTCACAGGCAAACAGAAAATTGTTCAGTTTGGGGTCGCCATGTATCACTCGGGTTTTTAATAGGCCTTGTTGGCTGGCGGATTCCAGAATATCGATGCGCGTCTGGTGTTGCCGAATAAAGTCCTGACAGCGATGGCAATCATCATCCTCCACCACTGCTAAGCTTTGCGCAGATGCGTCAAGATAGGCTTGAAAATAAGACGGCGTGACATGAAAGCCTGGCAGAGTATCAAACAGCAAACCCGTATCAAGATCGCTGAAAAGACTGTGAAAATGGCCTAAGGCCTTTCCAATCTCAGCCGCTTCAGTCGGATTGGATAAGGTTTCGCGACTCTCACTTGGGCTAATAAATTCTAAGGCGCGCCAGACGTTATTTTCGCCGTCTCGAAGACTATAGTGCTGCTCGGTTGTCTGGAGGATTTCAGGCAGTTTTAAACGAATGGCCCAATCTGGCAGGTTTTTGAGATGGTGTTGAAGCTGCAAAAGATTGTCCAGAGTCTTCTCTGGATAGGGGAAAACGTGGGCGTTAATCTTTTGCAGAACGAAATCATCGCCCTGGGTTTGTACCCAATAGGTATCATTAATTAAGCCGTTACCCAAGGGTTTGATCTGCAGGATCTTCTGATTGCTTGCAAAGCACTGGGCAATATTGGCTAGCACAGGGTTCATGCTGATTGGATTTGGGTTTGTAAATCCTTTAAGGCTTTGGCTCGATGACTGAGTCTGTTTTTTTGTTCAGGACTTAACTGGGCCGAACTGCAAGCCAAGTCTTTTAACCAAAACACCGGGTCGTAACCAAAACCGTTTTCACCCATCGCTGAAGTCAGAATCGAGCCTTCCCATACGCCCTGCGCAATGATGGGTAAAGGGTCTTCAGCATGACGTAAATAGACCATAACACAGATAAAGCGGGCGTTACGCTGATGTTCTGCAACGCCGTCCAGCGCCAGCAATAGTTTTTGCCAGTTGTCTTGGTCACTTGCCGCTGTGCCCGCATAGCGAGCAGAAATGACCCCGGGCGCACCGTGTAAAGCGTCGACAACCAGACCGGAATCGTCCGCAATGGCGGGCAGCTTCGAGTGCCGGGCGGCATTGCGGGCCTTGATAATGGCATTCTCGACGAAGGTGGTGCCGGTTTCTTCAGGCTCCTGTATGCCAAATTGAGATTGGGGCAGGACTTCTACCCCATGCAGTAGTGCATGGATTTCACGTA
>RFQK01000238.1 GCA_009925045.1 Methylococcaceae bacterium | reverse complement strand
GTTTTAGCGCTTTGCGGGTGGAATGGTGTCATTAATCGGGTTTAATCGTGTCCATCCCCCGTTTATGACGGAGAGCCCACGATTAGTGATACGTTTGTGTATCACTTTAATGCGTGTCACTAATCGTGTCATTTTTTCTTGGATTACCCGGGATTTTAGTGGAAATTTTTGGACATAAAAAAACCCGCAAAGCATTGTGGCCAGCAGGTTTCTGGACATTTTTGGATGTCTTTAAACTTTTCTATGGTACCGAGGGTCGGAATCGAACCGACACTCCTTTCGGAACCGGATTTTGAATCCGGCGCGTCTACCAGTTTCACCACCCCGGCATAGAAAGAACCTATTTTAGGCAAAATCAGTGATTTTGCCAAGTAGTTTTTTTCTTAGGCTGCGAATACGCTAACTGCGTTACGCAATTTTTTCATGGCATTTTGTTCAAGCTGGCGGATACGCTCGGCTGAAACATTGTAACGTGCGGCCAGATCATGCAAAGTCGCTTTGTCTTCATTAAGCCAACGACTGGTCAGAATATCACGACTGCGATCATCCAGATTTTCGAGAGCATTTAGCAGCATTTCTTCGCGACTGTTTTCCCAGTTGCTGTTTTCCAAAATCAAGGCCGGGTCTGCACCATGCTGTTCCAGATAGGCGATTGGACTGAAGCTGCTTTCATCTGAATCTTCAGGGCTGGGATCAAGACTTACATCCCCACCATCAAGGCGACGCTCCATTTCGTAAACAGTCTGTAAGTCGACGTTTAAGTTTTCAGCAATCGCTTCAGCGTCCTCTGTCGATAAATGATTTAAGTCTTTCTTCATCTTACGCAGATTGAAGAACAGTTTGCGCTGGGCTTTAGTCGTTGCGACTTTGACGATACGCCAGTTTTTAATGACGTATTCATGTATTTCAGCTTTAATCCAGTGAACAGCAAATGAAACCAGTCTGACGCCCATGTCAGGATCAAACCGTTTAACTGCTTTCATCAGACCAATATTACCCTCTTGGACGATGTCAGCCATCGGCAGGCCATAGCCGGCAAAGCCACGCGCGATATGGGCGACAAAGCGTAAATTGGTCATTACTAATTGACGCGCAGCCTGTAAGTCTTCTTCGTCACGATAGCGCACGGCAAGCTCGTATTCTTGCTCGGCGGTTAAGCGTGGCATTTGCGCGATTAGGTTCAGGTAAGAATCAAAGGTTCCGACCGATAAGTTAATCGGCAAAGCTAGAGATTGATTCATAGTGCCTCCGATTGAGATTTAAATGATGGTGCGATTTTAGCACTCCTGTTTGTAGAGTGCTAATAATTTGCATTAAAGTACCAGGCGATTCTGAATCAGCAACTTCCTGACTTTGCTCATCTACGACTTAAACGGTAAAATAAGGCCTACAGCCCTGTGTGTGCATGATTTGGGCTGACTCCTCAACTAGCCTAAAATCAACATGTCTGCTACCGAGAGCATCGTACCCGCCAATTTTATTCGTCATATTATCGCTGCCGATAAGGAAGCCAATAAACATCAAGGTCGTGTGGCAACACGTTTTCCGCCCGAGCCGAATGGTTATCTGCATATTGGTCATGCCAAATCGATTTGCCTGAATTTCACTTTAGCCGGCGAAAATCAGGGTACTTGTAATTTGCGCTTTGATGACACCAATCCTGAAAAAGAAAGCATCGAGTATATGGAGTCGATAGAACGCGATGTAGCTTGGTTGGGGTTTAAATGGGCAGGTAAATACCATGCCTCCGATTATTTTGAGCAGTTGTTCGATTATGCGGTGCAGTTGATCAAACAGGGTGATGCCTACGTCGATAGCTCCACTGCTGAGCAAATGCGTGCTGATCGCGGCACCTTGACGGAGCCGGGTAAGGAAAGTCCTGATCGTAGTCGCAGTATTGACGAGAATCTGGATTTATTTTCCCGCATGCGGGCCGGTGAATTTGCCGATGGTCAGTATGTGTTACGTGCCAAGATCGATATGGCCTCTCCCAACATCAATATGCGTGATCCGACTATTTACCGGATCCGTCGGGTTCATCATCATCGGACCGGTGATGCCTGGTGTGTATATCCCATGTATGACTACACCCATTGTATTTCCGATGCGATTGAAGGGATCACCCATTCTATTTGTACTTTGGAATTTGAAGATCACCGGCCTTTGTACGATTGGGTGTTGGATAAACTTCAGACGCCACATCATCCGCAACAAATTGAATTTGCCCGTCTGCAATTGGAATACACCATAGTCAGCAAGCGTAAATTATTGCAACTGGTCAATGAACAACATGTAAACGGCTGGGACGATCCGCGGATGCCGACTATTGCCGGCTTGCGACGTGCCGGTGTCACGCCTGCGGCCATTCGTGAGTTTTGTGAACGGATTGGCGTGACCAAAAACAATTCCTGGATAGAAATGGGTGTGCTGGAAAACTGCATACGCGAAGATTTAAATGACAACGCCTTGCGGGCAATGGCGGTATTACGTCCTTTGCGGGTTGTGATTGAAAACTGGGAAGAGGGCAAAACCGAAACCTATGCCATAGCCAATCATCCGCAAAAACCCGAATTAGGCACGCGGGAAGTCAGTTTTTCCAAAGTGATTCTGATTGAACAGGATGATTTTGCCGAAAATCCGCCTAAAGATTACAAACGTCTGGTGCCGGGTGGTGAGGTGCGTTTGCGG
>RFQK01000237.1 GCA_009925045.1 Methylococcaceae bacterium | reverse complement strand
TTTGCGTTTATTTTGCTTGGATATATTGTGTTCTTTCAGGTGTTTGCCCTGAATTACAATTTGGCTTGGGATGAGTCTGAGCGAGTTCTGGTCAGAACCTGCTTATATCTCTTGGCGATTGTGTTATTTCCGTTTACGAATGTGTTGCGCCACGTGCTATTGCGATTGGATTGTACGATGCCAGGTGATAAACCGGCCGAACGTCGCTACTTATCAACCGTTTGCTATTGCTTGCTGTTGATAGAAAGCGTGGCAAGTTTCGGGGTGGTGATGAAAATATTGGGCGATGAATCCAATACCTTTTATATATTTCTGGTCTTGGGCGCCTTGGGATTGTTTCTGTATCGGCCTAAAAGCCATGAACTGGCGCTTATTGAGCAGGCTTTAGCGGAAAAATTGGCTACATCTGCTTGAAATTGCTCGTAGTCATTTTTAGGAATCGCGGTTAAGTTGTACAATAGACCGCTTAATTAAGTATAGCTAGGTGTGACATGCAAATCATTCAAGAGGCGCTCACGTTCGACGACGTTCTGTTAGTTCCCGCACATTCCACGGTTTTGCCGCGGGATGTCAATCTAAGCACCCGATTAACCCGTACCATTACCCTCAACATTCCTCTGATTTCGGCAGCAATGGATACTGTGACCGAGGCGCGTCTGGCGATTGCAATTGCCCAGGAAGGTGGTATCGGTATCATCCATAAAAATATGACGACCGAACAGCAGGCCAGAGAAGTCCGTCGCGTTAAAAAATACGAAAGTGGTGTGATTAAAGATCCTATTACTGTCTCACCTGATGTTACGGTTCGTGAAGTCATGGAACTGACACGCGCCAAAAATATTTCCGGTGTTCCAGTTGTCGATGGTGAAGCCTTAGTCGGTATTGTTACTAGTCGCGATTTACGTTTTGAAACTCGACTGGATGAAAAAATCACCTCGGTGATGACGCCTAAGGAACGTCTGGTGACGGTTAATGAGTCTGCCAGCCACAAGGAAGCGATTGAACTGTTACATAAACACCGCATTGAAAAGGTGTTAGTGGTGAATGATGAGTTCCACTTGCGTGGCTTGATTACGGTCAAAGATATTCAAAAAGCCAAAGACAATCCGCATGCCTGTAAAGATGAGCAAGAGCGTTTGCGTGTTGGTGCCGCAGTTGGTACCGGTGCAGGTACCGAAGAGCGTGTTGAAGCGCTGGTAGCTGCCGGTGTTGACGTTATTATTGTGGACACGGCGCATGGCCATTCACAAGGTGTTCTCGATAAAGTCCGTTGGGTGAAACAAAATTTCCCGCAAGTTCAGGTCATCGGCGGCAATATTGCCACCGCTGCAGCAGCCAAAGCTTTGGTTGAGGCAGGCGCTGACGGCGTTAAAGTAGGGATTGGTCCTGGTTCTATTTGTACGACTCGCATTGTCGCAGGTGTCGGTGTGCCGCAAATTTCTGCAGTCAGTAATGTGGCTCAGGCTCTGAAAGGAACCGGTGTGCCACTGATTGCTGACGGTGGTATTCGTTATTCAGGTGATGTTGCCAAAGCTTTGGCAGCTGGTGCACACGCGGTGATGCTCGGTGGTTTGTTTGCGGGTACTGAAGAAGCGCCTGGCGAAGTTGAGTTGTTTCAGGGGCGTTCCTATAAGTCCTATCGTGGTATGGGCTCTTTAGGGGCTATGGCGCAACAACAAGGTTCGAGTGACCGCTATTTTCAGGAAGACACGGATCTAGTTGAGAAACTGGTTCCGGAAGGCATCGAAGGCCGTGTTCCTTACAAAGGTAGCGTGTTAGCCATTATTCACCAGCTCTTGGGCGGCATTCGTTCCAGCATGGGCTATACCGGTAATCCGACTATCGATGAAATGCATGACAATGCACAGTTTGTCCGAGTCACCACAGCCGGTATGCGTGAAAGTCATGTGCATGATGTCACCATTACCAAAGAAGCACCGAATTATCATATGAATTGAGCTGTTGTTCACGGCTTGTGCTGCGAAAACAGCCCAAGCCGGATTGCCTGTTCATAATCAACACCGCTTTTGCCTAATTTCCTTTTTAAAGGTTCACCGCGTGAATTCACAACATACGACTAATATCCATTCTGACAAAATTCTGATTCTCGACTTTGGCTCGCAATACACACAGCTGATTGCGAGACGTATTCGTGAAATCGGCGTGTATTGCGAAATTTACGCCTGTGATTGTAGCGCTGAGGAGATTACGTCTTTTGGCCCCAAAGGCATTATTTTGTCGGGTGGTCCAGAAACAGTGACGAGCAGTGATACTCCGCGCGCGCCTCAAGTTGTTTTTGAACTGGGCGTCCCGGTTTTAGGTATTTGCTACGGTATGCAAACCATGGCCGAGCAACTGGGTGGCAAAGTTGAATCTTCTAATCATCGCGAATTCGGTTATGCGCAGATTCGCGCCCATGGCCACTCGCATTTATTGCGCGATATTGAAGATCACACTTCTGCAGAAGGTTATGGCTTATTAGATGTCTGGATGAGTCACGGTGATCGCGTGGTTGAAGTGCCGGTTGGTTTTAAGCTCATCGCCAGTTCTGAAGGAGCACCGATTGCCGGTATGGCGAATGAAGATCGTGGTTTTTACGCCCTGCAATTTCATCCGGAAGTGACCCACACGCATCAAGGTGGTCGGATTCTGAGTCGCTTCGTCCTCGAAATTTGCCAGTGTCAGGCCTTGTGGAATTC
>RFQK01000236.1 GCA_009925045.1 Methylococcaceae bacterium | reverse complement strand
CAGGAACCGTTACGCGCGGCAACCCCAATCTGCAGCCGGAAATCTCGACCTCCTGGGATTTCACGCAGTCGTGGCTGGGCTTCATGAGCTGACCAAATTTCAGGGGAAAGAGATTGCAAAGACATGCGTATACAGCGGCCTATTAAAAAATTGGCTCAATTGTATCATCACCGTCCCTTGCAAAATACCACTTATCCAGCAGGTAAATGGCATCGTAAAAACGCACTGATGCGCTGCTCTAGCCAATACTCGGGACAACCAGGCACATGGCCAGCAATAAATCCGACATGACCACCGTGTTCAGAAAGCTCAAACTCAATACTAGGCGACAATTCATCTGCACTCGGTATCACGGCAGCGGTCATAAACGGATCATCCGCAGCCTGAACAATCAGACAAGGATGCTGAATGGCGTGAAGATATTGTCTGGCACTGGCCTGCTGATAATAGGCTTCAACATTGGCAAATCCATGCAATTTGGCGACTACTTGATCGTCATATTCCCAAAAGGAGTGAATCTTGCGCAAATCTCCCAAGGCCATTATTTTTTCAGCCTCTAACGCCAAGCCCAAGCTGATTAAACCCGTATATTTATCTTGCATATAGCGTTTGAGATCAACCAACAGGTACTCACGATACAGTCTTGAAAAGCCTGTATCGAGTCGTGTCGCGCAAGCATCCAGTTGCAAAGGGACGGAAACCGCCACTGCCGCACTGAGACCATTAATCGTTCTGCCCTCGCCTAGCCATTTCAACAGAATATTGCCGCCTAAAGAAAAACCCACCACTGCGAGTTGTCGATCGGGATATCGTTGTTGTAAATAGCTGAAAACGTGTTGTAAATCATCTGATTCACCGGCATGGTATGCTCTGGCCAGACGATTGACTTCACCGCTGCAGCCACGGTAGTTCATCACCACACTGGACCAACCCTGCTGATTTAAATGGGATTGCAAACCCAGTATATAGCCAGAATGACTATTACCCGCCAGGCCGTGAAGCATCAAGACCAAGGGTTGGTGGGACTTGCCGTAGAAATCCAGGTCTATAAAATCCCCGTCATCTAATTGTAAACGTTGACGCTGTCGCAGTATTTCAGGCGCTGTTCGTCGAAATAATGCCGGATACACAGTTTGCCAATGGCCATTGGGTAACCACCAGGCTGGTTTGAAAGTAGAATGCTTAATCATGACAACAATTTACCCCAGATAGGATTTTCATGTCATCTCCTCATATTCCTCACCTGCTAATCGTCGCCCATGGCAGTCGCCGTGCAGCATCTAATCAGGAAATCCAGCACTTAGTTGACCGTCTGTTGGCCAGCCAGACTCAGTTTGCCAGCATCGCTTGCGGCTTTTTGGAATTAGCTGAGCCTTCCATACCCGACGCTTTACGTCAGTTAATCGCGCAGGGCGCGCAATTTGTGGTCATCATGCCCTATTTCCTGTCTGCCGGACGCCATGTCAGCGAAGATATTCCAGCTGAAATCGCAGCCGTTGCCGAAGCTCATCCCGAGGTAAAAATTGTGATTGCCGAGTATTTGGGTGCAGCCAATGAAATTGATCAGGTATTACTCAGTCAGGCCAACAAAAGTCTTGCTTAAGACTCTTATGATCTAGGCAATATGCGACTCAGCAACAAAAGCCAGACCACCGGCATAACTGGTTTTAATCGGTAATTCCTGCTGTAACTGCAGTCTGGCTTTCTTGCGTAATCGCGAAATAAGCATTTCCATACGCTGAAACTCATGCGCTTGGCGATTGATATAGAGTTTGCTCGCCAGCTGGATTCTGGGAATCAGTTCGCCATTAGCAGTCATCAGAATCTGCAAAAACCGCATTTCTAGCTGGGTCACAGTCATACAAGTTCCTGAGGGCGCCATCAGTTCCCATTGCTGACAATTCAATTGCCAAACTTGCGTTTTTGCTTGTTGCCACAAGGTGTTGGTGAGGCGAAATCGTTGCAGGTGGCGATAGGATTGCGCAATATTGGCCATCAGAAAATGCTCGCTTAGCGGTTGATACAAACAACGCTCGGCACCGGCCTCTAGCCAAAACGCCCCACTATCCCCGGCTGCCACAGACAGAAGCACAATCACCATTAGATCGGGTCTAGCACTGATTGTCTGTATCCCGGCATAGGCTTCAGCCTGTACTTCTGACACACAACACACAATAATATCGACTGGCTGTTTGCCTAAATAGCGCTGTAGATGCTCAAAACGGTAAGCCACCCATTGCGGATTGAGTGGGGTGAGATTGGGGAATGTGTCGGGCGCAATATTCGCTTGATCACACAATATCCCAATACGGGGGCAAGCGGACGGTAGAGGAAGGGTTTTTGACATTTAAACCAACACATTCATCATCTTCGCAGGCAGCAGACAATGATTAGATTAAGTTGATTTAGAATTATAGAGAGCGTCTTATTGTTGTCAAATTGACAACATAGTATCAGGCTATTTTGCTTTGGCATCCTCTTCACGAGACACCACATCTAATCCCTTAATGCTGAGCATATCGGTCAGCATTTGCTCACAAACACGAATACGTTGCTCGATAAACTCCAGAACCAGCTTTTTTTCATGCCGTGGCAGTTGATTAAAGCGTTCTAGCAATAACTGCTGCTGGTTGGTAAAGGGCTGATTATCAGGCTGAATGGCGTCATACGGAGCTGCTATCTCTTTAATGACGGCACCCG
>RFQK01000235.1 GCA_009925045.1 Methylococcaceae bacterium | reverse complement strand
ATTTCTTCACTGAGTTCCTGCAATCGCCGGCTAATTTCCAATAAGAACTGAGATGAATGATATTGATTAAGATCTAATTTAAAATTTTTAATCAACTCATCGCGCAAATTAAAACCATAAATGACCGGTTCGCCGCTCGCTTGGCCAAAATCATAGACAATATAAAAATCCAAAGGATCCTCGGATCCCTTGTCAAAGACGATAGAGGCGGTTTGCATGTTGAAGTTAAGCGCTTCTATGAACTGTTTGCGAGTTTCTTCCAGTTCCTCGTATAAAAAGTCTTCATTGATTTGGCGTAAGATGTATTTCATTGAGCTCTCTTCAAACGTGGGGGTGGTGAATATTATGGCCTGTATAGTGAGTTATAGCCACTGTTGTGGATAGCTCAGGATAAGTTGATCGAGGCGCAAAAAAAATCCCGCATAAGCGGGACTTGGAGGAGGAAGTTTTAATCTCGCGCATCTGAGATTGAGTGTAGATTAAGGTTTTGTCATAGATTTGAAAATGTGACCGATTGCCGCGCGACAGATTGACGCAGTTTTTCTGTAATTCTTGGGAATATCGGTTGCTTTAAATCTCATTGGAATATGAAATATCAAATTAAGCTTTATAAGGTTTGACCACTACTATGAATAAGCTAGCAATCATTTATTTGCATGGATTTAATTCGGCCTCTTTGGATAAAGAGGGGCGCTTATTAGTCAGAAAACCAAAATTAGCGGTTTTGCAGGCCTTTTGTGCGGAAAATCAGATCGAGCTACACGCTCCTAATGTCGATTATCGGGATTTTGAGAATTTAGTCGAAGACCAGTTGCTGCTGTGGAACCAGTTGTTTGATCAGGGCTACCAGATTGCATTTATGGGCTCTTCTATGGGGGGATTTGCCAGTGAATATCTGGCCATAAAGACGGGGAGTCCAGCCATTATGATAAACCCTGTGATATCGCCAACTACTGTATTACCACAGTTTGTTGGGGTGACAGCAAACCGTGAAACGGATACTGAGTATCAATGGTGCTTGGAGCACTGCCAGCGTTATACAGGATTTGAGCAAGAGTTACATCGGTCTAACCGAGTGATTAGCCGGCTAGTATTGTTGGATCTTGAGGATGAGTTACTGGATTCAAGCTTTTCGCGTCAGCACTACCAAGGCTTAGGGGAAGTTCTGATGTTTGATGGTGGTTCGCACAGTTTTGATCACATGCAGGAGGCATTGCCCAGCATAGAAAACCTGCTAAACCAACTTTAAAAAATACTATCCGAGCTGGATGCCAGGGGAAAAGTGGCATCCAGTCCGGAAGTAAGGTGAAAATCAGTGAAGGTTTGGGCTATCCCAGGCTTCAGAAACCAAATCAGCCAATTCTTGGATGCAAACTCTTGCAAGTTGAAATGCCGAAATAGCAATTAAGGTTGCAATGGACAAACCAGCAAAAAATACAATCGCAATTTTCATGTTTTGATACTCCTACAGGCTTTAATAAACAAACAGCCCTTTTTATAGTTGGGATGACTATTGTCTATATATTTGATTTATTTGCAAGTGATTGAATCGTAACAAATTTTTAGTTTTCGTAGACTCAGTAAGTTACTGTTCAAACTTAAAGTTATTTATTAAGATTTTTAGATCAAAATAACATTCTTGTTTCTAACAAACTGAATTTTTAGGCAAAATTACTCTATCTCAATATGAATCTCGTTATGCCTTAAAGTGGGAATAGTCCACGGCGGGTCATAGGCGGCCGATTTGGGCTTAGAGATCATTTTTATAGAACGACTATTGAGCCAGTCAATGAGTTGCTTAGCATGCTCACTGATCGATTCCTGATTTAGGGAACCTGAATAACTCATCACAGCTACTTTGCGTTTATCAAGTTTCTTAATCCTGATAGTGCTGTCTATTGGAACCGGTAGTGTTTCCACCTGATAATTTTTCGGCATGATGAAAGACATGCGCCAGACCTGGGAATCAGCCTCTTGAAAAACAGGAATGGTCATGGCAATAGATTCACTGGCGGCCTCTTGATAAACAGGTGAAGTCATCGCCACAGATTCACGGCGGGTATTATTGCCAAAAATAAAACCTGCCAACCGCCTGAACGACTGATCACCAGCGGTTTTGTAGTCCCCCTCAATCGTGGTTTCAGCAATCAATGATTCGGAATACAGCCTGATTTCAAAGGCTCCGTCTGTGAGCAGAGAATAATAGTCGGGTTGTTCCGATTGTCTAATGCCTACCACGCTACAGGCCGATAAAATTAAGCTGTTTAAAACAAATAACAAAGTTTTCATTGGCCATTACCTGACTTTGCAGTTGCCATCATGACAATATTTGTTATTCGAAAACACGGAAAGTAGGGGGCGTGAATGAGCAAAAACCCAATACAATATTTTCATCAGAGGTCTGCTTAAAGGCCAGCATAAAGGTGCAGCCAGAAAATTCAAACCTACCAATCGATAGACCACGGCGAAAACATCAATACCAACCAGCAAACGACCGTCACGATCGATACCATGTATTTCAGCCATGAGTCTGTCTAAAGGCAAAGGTGATTGCTCTTTAAAAACCGGATCATGAATATCTTGAAATTTAATACTCTGATTGTGGTCACGGCTACGAAGCCAGTTAATTTCCCGGCTACACAAGGGACAGTGACCATCAAAAAGCAGAGTAAATTGATTGTTATTACTCATTGTCTAAGA
>RFQK01000234.1 GCA_009925045.1 Methylococcaceae bacterium | reverse complement strand
GCTGGTGACCGGACTCTTCACCTTTGCGCCATAAGCGTTGGCGGGATCGCGACCAATAGACGGCATAACCGGTTTCTACACTTAAGGCCAGCGATTCGCGGTTCATCCAGGCGAACATGACCACACGACCACTGTCATGCTGTTGGGCAATCACCGGAACCAGGCCGTCTTCGGTCCACTGAATGGCTTGCAACCACTCTTGGCTCACAGCCTGACCTCGATACCACGCGCCTGCATGCGTTGTTTGGCTTCGCCTATGCTGTATTCGGCAAAATGAAAAATACTGGCCGCCAACACGGCGTCGGCTTTGCCTTGAATAATCCCGTCTGCCAGATGATCCAAATTACCCACACCCCCTGAGGCAATGACCGGTATGGTTAAAGCATCGCTGATGGCTCGGGTGAGGGGCAGGTCGAAACCGGATTTGGTGCCATCACGATCCATACTGGTTAACAGAATTTCGCCGGCGCCAAAATCTTGCATTTTAATCGCCCATTCAATGGCATTGATTCCGGTCGGTTTACGACCGCCATGGGTGAAGATTTCCCATCGTGCGGGCTGGTCGTCTGCGCTGACTTTTTTGGCATCAATCGCAACCACGATACATTGTGATCCGAATTTATCCGCTGCTTGCTGAACAAATTCAGGATTAAACACTGCGGCACTGTTGATCCCGACTTTATCGGCGCCCGCATTGAGCATACGACGAATATCGTCCAGCTTGCGAATGCCGCCACCGACGGTCAAGGGAATAAAGACTTCACTGGCAACCTGTTCGACCACATGCACCATGGTTTCACGATCGTCATGGGTAGCCGTAATATCCAGAAAGGTAATTTCATCAGCCCCTTCGCGGTCGTAACGACGCGCAATCTCAACCGGATCACCCGCGTCACGAATATCCACAAACTTAACGCCTTTGACCACTCGACCATTGTCGACATCCAGGCAGGGAATGATGCGTTTGGCTAAACTCATACGCTATAAGTGAGTGCCAGTTTTTGCGCTTCGGCAAAATCCAGTGTGCCTTCATAGATGGCCCGGCCGGTAATCGCACCCATGATGCCATCTTGCGAAGCTTCACCCAAGGCCCGAATATCGTCCAAATTGGTAATACCGCCAGAAGCGATAATGGGAATATTCACTGCACGCGCCAGTTTGGCTGTTGCTTCGACATTAACACCTTGCAACATCCCATCCCGTGAAATATCGGTATAAATGATGGCGGAAACCCCTTGGGCTTCAAATTTTTGCGCCATGTCGACTACGTCATGACGCGATAATTTTGACCAACCGTCAATCGCCACTTTGCCGTCTTTGGCATCGAGACCGATGATGATATGCCCTGGAAACTCAATCGCCACATCCCGCACAAAATGCGGCTCACTGACGGCTTTGGTACCGATAATGACGTATTGCACACCGGCTTCCAGATAGGCCTGAATCGTATCCTCATCGCGGATACCGCCACCGATTTGGACGGGCACATCCGGATAGGCGCTGACGATGGCATTGATGACTTCGGCGTTGCGTGGCTTGCCAGCAAAAGCACCATCCAGATCGACTAAATGCAGGCGTTTAGCACCCGCCTCTACCCAGCGACCGGCGACTGCGACCGGGTCATCTGAAAATACGGTGTCGTCCTCCATGCGTCCCTGACGCAAACGCACACATTTTCCTTCTTTCAAATCAATTGCAGGTATCAGCAACATAGCTCTATCTCAACGCTTTATTCGCGGTGTCTAAGGTTAATGAACGATTTAGTTGGGCTTTCCATTCCAATTAAGGAAATTGTGCAGCAAGCGCAATCCCACCGTCTGACTTTTTTCCGGATGGAATTGCACTGCAAAAATATTATCCCGCGCGATAGCACAGGTAAACGCTTGCGGATACTCGCTGGTGGCGATGATATGCGCAGCTTGATCAGGTATAGCATAGTAGCTATGAACAAAATAAAAACGACTATCCTGAGGAATACCTTCCCATAAGGGATGCGGATGTTGTTGAACTTGGTTCCAGCCCATATGCGGAATTTTTAGGCGCTCGCCCTGAGCATCCAGCAAATCATCAGCGAAACGTCTGACGTGACCCGGAAATAAATTCAGGCACGAAATCAGGCCGCCTTCTTCACTGTCACTTAGCAAGGCTTGCATACCTAAACAAATGCCAAGTAGCGGCTTGGTTGTTGCCACTTGTTTGATGACCTGATCCAGACCACTGCTCTGCAATGCCTGCATACAGTCACGCATTGCGCCTACGCCGGGAAATACCACCCGGTCAGCTTGAGCGATCACCACGGGGTCGGCACTCACCGTTACGGTAACAGCGCTATCGGCGTGCTGTAAGGCTTTGGCAATGGAATGGAGATTACCCATTCCATAATCTATAACAACAACTGAAGACATGGGTATGGTGTGATTTAGAGGCTGCCTTTAGTCGACGGCATAATGCCGGCCATACGAGGATCTTGGGCAATGGCCATGCGCACCGCACGCCCAAAGGCCTTGAACACAGTTTCAGCCATGTGATGGGCATTACCCGGCTTGATATTGTCGATATGCAATGTCAGACCGGCGTGATTGACAAAACCCTGAAAAAATTCGCGCAACAAGTCGACATCAAAGCTGCCGATCACAGCACGCGTGAATTCCACATTGTAAGACAAACCCGGACGCCCGGAGAAATCTACCACCACACGCG
>RFQK01000233.1 GCA_009925045.1 Methylococcaceae bacterium | reverse complement strand
CGCGAGTTCAAACCAAAAAGTTAAGACCTCAACGATCAAAAGAAGAATGGTTTTCACTGCTTGATATGTAAGTGTCCAGCCGATACACCTTGCGCATTATTCTAAAATGCATTTTGTTTTTTAGTTGTTCTTGAACGGCAACAGTTCGTCGATCCGACGGTTTGGCCAGGTGGGCAATTTCTCTAGAGTGTCTTTGAGCCAGTCAAAGGGATCTAAACCATTGAGTTTGGCGGTGCCTAATAAACTTTGGATGGCAGCCGCTCGTTTGCCGGCACGTTCTGATCCTGTAAATAACCAGTTCTTTTTGCCAATAGCAATCGGACGGATGGAATTTTCTACAGGATTGTTATCGATGGGTAGATGACCACTCGTGGCATAACGATCTAAGGCGTGCCAACGCTTGAGCGTGTAATCAAATGCTTTGCATGTCGCACTACCCGGGGCTAATGTCAGACGGTGCTTTATCAACCAAGACTTGAACTCCGCCAATGCCGGCATAGCGTATTGCGCACGATGAACTTGGCGCTGCGCCACATCCATCTCTTTCGCCTGAGACTCCACCTTATAAAGCTTAGCAATGTGCGCCAATGCTTGTGCGGCCAAAGCGCTTTGACTGGCCGCATGTAAATCAAAAAACTTGCGGCGTGCATGCGCCCAACAGCCGAGTTCTTCCACCGCAGGCATGTGCGCACCCAACTGCTGATACATCTTCTTGTAACCGGAATAATCATCCGTGAGCAAATGCCCAGACCACCCATCTAAAAAGGTACGTGCATGCTGCCCAGAACGACTGATCTGGTAATCAAACACAATGATTGGCGGACCTGTATCTAAGTCATTACTGCGATACGCCCATAGATAAGCACGCTTCGCTTCACCTCGACCAGGGTCGAGTTGCCGTATCGGTGTTTCATCGGCATGCAACACACGTCTTCGCCGCTGATGCAACACTAAGGCATCGACTAAAGGTTGTAATGCAACCCCGATTTCACCCACCCAAGCAGACAGGCTTGATTTAGATAAGGTCACACCGCCACGCTGGGCAATCGTTGCTAAACGATACAAGGGTAAATGGTCAACAAACTTACTCACCGCAATCCAAGACAACAAACCAGGAGAAGTCATACCACCATCAATGATTTGTGGTGGTACAGGTTCAGCGTGGATGGTCTGACAAGCACGGCAAGCATACTTACCACGAATATGACGGTGAACAAAGAACTTGCTCGGTTCAACATCCAACTGTTCGGTCACATCTTCACCAATGCGTTGAAGTTCGCCTTGGCAAGCACCACACGTACAAACTTTCATTTCATGGTGGTGTTCAATACGGGGGAGGTCTGCTGGTAAAGCAGCACGGCCAGCGTTTGCACGTTTTTTAGGAGCCGTTGCTACAGCAAGAGGAGATGTTTCAGATGACTGGATCGCCGCTTCCTGTTGGGTTGCGGTTTCAGCATCGACCGCCGCTAGGTCAGCGTCATAGGTTTCAGCAAACAAATCACGTATAGCTAAAGATAGCTTTTCGTTTGAAGCCGCAAATTTCAATCGTTTTAGGATAGCTATTTCATAAGCCATCTTTTCTATCTTGACAGACTGATAGGTGATCTTAGATTGATGCAATTTTTCTTTTGCATCAACTTGATCGGAGATGTTTTTAAGAGATGAAACGAGCCAATCTGGCAAGCCGGGTGTGGCTGTTAATTGGCTCAGTTGCTCTTGTAAATTCAAGTAAGTATTTTAATAAAAATAACCTACAAAAGCTAGTATTTATAAGGTTTTCAAGCCTGTTTTGTGGAAATATTTTCAGCCATTTTGATGTCCTTTTCAAGATCTCATTGGACACTATTTTCAACAGCATCAAACACGCCAATGAAGCTCCGGCCGCACATCCAAACGTTGCCAATCAACACCCAATGTTAACCATGACCACTGCTCATGAGTTAACTCAATCAGCATCGCCTCAGAACTCGGCCAGACAAAACGACCACGATGCAATCGCCTCTGACACAACCATACACCTGTACCATCCCAAAGGAGTAACTTCAAACGATTTCTAGAACGGTTCGTAAACGCATAGGCATGACCAGCTCCTACAGACTGATGCAAATGGTCTTGAGCTAAACGAGACAAGCCTTCGATGCCGAGTCTCATATCCACGGGCTCAATCGCCAACATTAAACGTTCGATCTTCAAGATGCGATGGTTTTCAGAACACTTGCCAACCACTGGGGGGATACTCGATCAGAGCAGCGTAACTGCCAACCGCTTTTGTGTTCGAGCGTCAGGGAAGCGTTTAAGCTGGATGGTAATTGGGCTGGTACAAACGCCACTTTTTTAGGAGTCGCTGATATGTCACGCTCATAAGGTCGAGCACGCTCTATAGCGTAACGTTTACGCATGCTGTAAAACGATGGCTCTGATAAATCATATTGCGCCAGAAAAGCATTGACGCGTATATCGCTGGCATACCAAATATCAAGCAGTGAAAACCATTCTTCTTTTGATCGTTGAGGTCTTAACTTTTTGGTTTGAACTCGCGTCTCTATCGGCGCAGGGCTTGACGGTGGAGATTCTGTGTTGATATTCATGGGCATCCTTAAAAAAATCAGAATGCCAAGTTTTCATCCGCTTGAATAGGTGTATCGGCTGGATGCTTACCAAGGAATCAAGGATTTATTCTATTGACCGTCATTAGGAATGACGGG
>RFQK01000232.1 GCA_009925045.1 Methylococcaceae bacterium | reverse complement strand
TTCCAGCGCCTTACCCTGAATCTCAAAGAAATTCTGCGCGCGGACAGTATCGGGAAGAACGACATCACCATAGCGAACCCGAATCAATCGACTGACTTTTAGGTTTTGTGATTCCCACAAACGACGAACCAAACGGTTACGACCTTGTTTTACAGTGACGTAATACCATTTATTGGCGCCTTCGCCATCGTAAAAACGCAAATTTTCAAAATGCGCGGGACCGTCTTCCAGTTCAACGCCGGATTTCAGTCGTTCAATAGTCGCGTCATCCACTTCCCCCAAAACACGCACCGCGTATTCTCGCTCTACTTCACGGGAGGGATGCATCAAACGATTAGCAAGTTCACCATTATTGGTGAGCATTAATAAACCCGAAGTATTGATATCGAGACGCCCCACGGCAATCCACCGGCCAACTGATAATTTGGGTAAACGACTAAACACTACCGGGCGACCCTCGGGATCACGGCGGGTAACCAATTCACCCGCAGGTTTGTGGTAAACCAGCACTCGAGTGGGTTGTTCGGCGTATTTTTCCCATTTAACCACCCGACCGTTAATTTGCAGATAGTCACCGTTTTTCAGGTGATAGCCCAAGGTCACCGGCTGACCGTTCACGGTCATACGACCTTCCTCAATCCAACGCTCTATTTCTCGACGTGAACCTAAGCCAGCCCGCGCCAGGAGTTTCTGAATACGCTCGCCGCCCGCCGGAGTTGCAGGCGATTTAGTGGAGCTGGCGTTCTGGGTCGATTTCGTGGTCGAGGCTTTGTTGCGAATCGGCGCGGAATTCGGCTTGCGCTTGGCTATCGGTGTTTGAGTCCGAGTCTTGTTGAAGGGTGGTTTGTCTTTGTTCACGGTTTTCCTGATCGTTTGACAACTGATTCACATCCCCCAGATCCAGATCGACAATCTCCATCAGGGTCGGTAATTCAGTTAATGAGCTTAAGTTGAAATAGTCTAAAAATTGTTTGGTGGTGGAGTACAGCGCTGGACGACCCGGGACTTCCTTATGCCCTATCACCCGGACCCATTCACGTTCCAGCAAGGTCTGGACAATACTGGTACTGACACTGACACCGCGGATATCTTCGATCTCACCCCGTGTTACAGGCTGACGGTAAGCAATAATCGCCATGGTTTCCAGCAAGGCACGCGAATAGCGCGGAGGCTTTTCTTCGAACAAACGCGTGACCCATTCGGCCATACCGTCTTTAACCTGAAAACGATAACCACTCGCCAGTTCTTTTAAGCCTATGGGTCGATCTTGATAGTCTTCAGCAATCGATACTAATGCCTCAGCAATAGCCTGCGCTGTTGGTACAGACCATTCAGGAAATGCTTCCTGCAATTGCTTGATCGTCATCGGGCGATTAGCAGCAAATAACAAAGCTTCGACTATACGTTTGGTATTCACAGCGTCTCCTTCAGCTGTTGCATCCTGTAAAAGAATTTTTGGCTTATCCTGTTCAATTGCGGTTGAGATTGGCAACCAGCCACTGACCAGAGTAATTGGCAAGCGAACTTGACTGGGCTTGGAAGGATGAATTGCTGGAGTTGGCTTTGCCTCAGCCACTGGTTGAAGCGTATCGGCGATTGAAACCGGTGCGATCCATCCCAAAGGCTGATGCCAGCTTGACAGCAAGCGGGGGCCTTTGCGAACAATCGGTTTGGGTGCTTTTGCTTTACGTCGGGCTTTAGGCTTCGCTGGCTCCGCAAGCTCATATAACGGGCTCTCCTCCACCGGCACGTAGGCGGACTCGGATTTCGCTGTAGGGCTGGTCTTGATAGATATCGAGGAGGTTTTCTTTGCTGAGTTCAAGGACGGCAAGAAACGCGACAACCACTCCGTTTTTTCCTTCACATCGGGTAAAACACGCTGTGAAAGCGAGGTGATTTGCCCGGTTAAGTGCTTCCAAAATGGTTGCCATTCGTTCACGGACTGATAAGGGTTCTTTGGTAATTTGGTGGTGGGTTAAGCGCTCAGCCCGTTTTAGAACATCCTGAAAGGCTAGCAATATTTCTTTGAGGTCAACATCAGGCTGGCGTCGATGTCGACCTATGGTACTGACATCAACACTCGCCTCAAACACATCACGTTCAAAACGTGGCAGGCTGTCAATCTCTTCGGCTGCACGTTTTATCGCTTCGTACTCTTGAAGTTTACGAATCAAAAAGGCGCGGGGATCCTCCTCGTCTTCCTCAGTTTCTGGCGGACGGGGCAATAACAGACGGGATTTAATTTCCGCCAGTAAAGCCGCCATTACCAGATATTCAGCTGCCAACTCCAGCTTGAGTTGCTCCATCATTTCGATGTAGCCAACATATTGCCGGGTAATTTCCGCAATCGGTATATTCAGAATATCAATATTTTGCCGACGGATTAAATACAGCAACAAATCCAAAGGCCCTTCAAAAGTATCTAGGATGACTTCCAGTGCATCAGGTGGTATGTATAAATCTTCCGGCACATCACAATAGGGTTCGCCCAATACCATTGCACGGGGTGGCGCGGCGAGCACTTCGGCATCGTACACGGGACTTGGATTGTCCATAGTCTTTATAGACCTGCCAGACTAAAGAACCATTGTTGCGTGTAGAACATTGGATATTGCAAAATCATACCCAGGGCGTTAGTGGATAAGAGGATTAGCAAAATCACAAAGCCAAAGCGTTCGATACGATTGAATTGCCAAGCCCAGTAATCTGGTAATACGCCTGATAATATTC
>RFQK01000231.1 GCA_009925045.1 Methylococcaceae bacterium | reverse complement strand
GTGAGAGCCATGCAAAAAAGAAGTCGCTCAACTCAGAGTAATGAACGAAATCAAAATAAGGAGGGTCAGTCACAACTGCATCAACTGTGCCTGCTGGTACTGGTAGTTTAGAGCTGTCTCCATTCATAATTAGCAATCCATGCGCAGTCGATTCCAACTCGCCCCAGGTTTCAACGCGATGAGCTCGAATAGGCTGGCTAGCAATTTTTTTTGTAGCCTTTATGCGATTACCATCTGTATCGTGCGCTAAAGCCACCTCAAAAGGCTCGTCAAGATAACGTTTAGCTCTTAAAAGACGAGACTCAAACAGCGTGCTGAATGTACCGCTACTCTTCTCAGTGCCCCATACAGAGTTCTCCAAAGGAGTGCGCTCTGGCTTAAGAATATGGTTAGAAAACATATGACGCACAGCTCCAGTTCCTTCACCTTTGAAACTGCAAAATAGGTTGTTGAACTCTAACGTGCCTGAAAATAGACATAACATTTGCTCTTGAATAGCCAAGTTATCAATAGTTAGGATTTCCCTTAATAGAAGACCCAGGCATAGCAGTTGCCGGGCATTGAAGAAGTCCTTCCATTTTAAATAGTTATAACCTCTGGCTTGATCAGTGTTATGGCCTGGTCTGACAAAAGTTTCAGGTAGAGGTAAATTCTCGATAGAAAGCCGATTTCTGGCTTCTTCATATAGAGCTAAGTCTTCATCGCGGACAGGCAAATAGATTTTCGTTCCATCAGCTCGTAAAGCCATCATCGCATACACACGATGGGGAAGAGGTGAACCATCTTTAGGCTGTAGCTCTTTAATTTTATAGCGTCGTCCACTATTGCTAGTGATGTACTGACCAGCTGCAGGACCTTCCTGAGGATTGAATTGGTGACCACAGTGATTACAATGCAAATCAATTGAATCGTAGCGATCCTCTTGTACATTCCAACAGTGGGGACAAATAATTTGAGCCCGGGGTTTTTTCTTCGGATATGCGTCTTGTGAAAATACGTAACGCGAAAACAATGGAATTTCTTCACCTTCAGGTGTCGTTACTATTTTTACCCAGAAGTAATAAAGTACTTTAATTTTTTCGCCAGTATGCGGATCTCGAGTCTGGTAGTAGTGCCGAATTTTCGGTGCAACGTCACGCTCCAACTGCTCAAAAGCTGCGCGAAGATGGCTTTCCGACGTTGGAGTAAACGCTTGCCGAACGAGAAACGTACTGACTGGATTTATATCACATCCGATAGCTTTGGCACCTAACTTAACAGCCTCACCAAGCGTTGTCCCGCTTCCCATAAATGGATCGAGCACAACCTTTCCAGCCAGATCGTGAATTTTGTAGAATGACTTCCAAATATCGGTTCCTGGCTGGCTCAAGGCTCCTAATGTAACACCACGAAATACCGATCCAAGTCGAGTAGCCCACCATTTATGAATGTGATAGATAGGCCGATTTATTTCCTTACGCCAGCTTTCCTGCTCAGCTAATTGGCTAATCTCAACCTGAGGAAAATCACACTCTAATGCTGTCGCAGCAGTTGTAAGAGCGAGTTCGATTTGATCAGTAGCTGAACTCATTCTTCATCCGCCAGTTTGTTCTCATTCTGCAGCACAGAACCGCCAGTCATTGAGACTGCTTTGGTAGCCTGCCCTTTAAGTCGATATGCGACGAATTGATGCTGAGTCCCAGCCCTAGGATTAGGGACAAGGTCGGCAACCAGCTCGTTTGTACGTAAATCAAAGTTATACCCAACAACAAGCCTCTCTGACTCAACCCTACTAAGGTTTCCGACGACTTCATAACGCTCATCAGCGCCGAAATTTTCAGGCAGAATCAGAGTCATTAGGCCAGTGGTTCCTTCGGTTAAAGCGAAAGGAGTAGGTGCGACATACATCTTCCGATCACGGATCATAATGTCGCCGTAACTTCCAAAACCTTTCACATTCTTATTCTTATGTACGTAGTTATGATCGGCGTTTAGAAAGTCTCCATGACACACAACGAGGTCAACAACAGGGTACTGCCTACGACCATTACCGTTATCGACATAGCCGGACAGGTCAGCTGGATAACGTCCGAAAACATAGAAAATCTGACGCCCATTATGATAGCCAGTAGGAACCTGGCTGTTCGAGTCGTAGTCTCTTTCTCGACCTGGCCACGCCAACCCCTTTATCTCATAACCTTCGGTGTGCTCAACTAAGCAAAAATCAGGATAAGTATTACGTCCTGACCCCTCAAAGTGCATATTCAGGCTTTGAAGACGTTTCTGAAACCAATTTTGAAAATGAAATTCCTTGTCCTTGGCAGAGATAGATTCAATTAATTCTCCTGCCTGAACTGCTTGGACACATTTTTCGAATACATCAAAGGCAGTTGTGTTTTTAGTCATGTTATCTCTTCAATTCATTTTAGGTGTATGTCTCAGTCTTTCAGCCCAGATACCTTCTGAAAGCCCTGTGTTATCAGGTTTATCATAGGGGTCTGAAGCCCAACCGTACAAGATCGTACGCTAAGTGTATTTTTTGAGCAGTTTTGGGTGGTAACGAAAACGAGGGTTTTATTTACTCTTTCCGTTGATACCAATAACCATGCGGTTTTCGGCGCTTTAATCGTTAATAAACCCGGTAATCAAATCAACGTAAATCTGACCTACAGTCCTACGACGTTATAGACTTAAAATCATACGGTTATGCTCTTAACGTACGTTTTCGTTCCATTGGACTTCAGACCCCAT
>RFQK01000024.1 GCA_009925045.1 Methylococcaceae bacterium | reverse complement strand
AAAGCCGCCGGAAAAATAGCCGCCACTCAAAATAGTGGTAAGAATGCCCCTTGCAGTTGCGGAAGCGGTAAAAAATTTAAACGTTGCTGCGGAAAATAATATGACTATTCTGCACAGTGCATCCCCCAAAATCATGGGCATATTGAACCTGACTCCCGACAGCTTTTCCGATGGCGGACGTTACCATCAACTGGATCAGGCACTCGCCCAAGCCGAGCGCATGCTGTCGGAGGGAGCAGATATTCTGGATATTGGCGGTGAATCTACCCGACCAGGCTCAGAACCGGTTTCGGCTCAACAACAGATTGAGCGTGTATGCCCGGTGATTGCCCGTTTACGAGCAATGCACCCTGAAATAACGATCAGTATAGACACGATGTCGAGTGTAGTCGCAGAGGCGGCCATACAAGCCGGGGCCAATATCATCAACGATGTTTCAGGAGGCGATTGTGATCCACGGATACTGACAGTCGCCGCACAACAGGATGTGGCGATTATTTTGATGCATATGCAAGGCACGCCCAAAACCATGCAAGACAACCCCTATTACGAGGCTGTAGTCGAGGAAGTTAAAACCTCATTATTGCAAAAGGTCGAAACTGCATTAGCCGCAGGTATCAAAGCTGAAAAAATCGCTATCGACCCTGGCATCGGTTTTGGCAAACGCCGTCAGGATAATCTGGATTTATTGGCGCATTTAAGCGACTTCGTGAGCAGCGGCTACCCCGTTCTACTGGGCACCAGTCGTAAGCGTTTTATGGGCAGTATTTGTCATGTAACAGAACCTGAGGCCTTAGTCACCGCCACGGCTGTTACCACAGCCTTAGGGGTAATGGCAGGCGTAACATTATTTCGCGTCCATGACGTTCGAGAAAACCGTCAGGCAGCTGATATCGCATGGGCAATCAAACAGTCCCAGACTTAGGTTTGCATCCTAAACTGGAGGTTCTGCGACTCAGTCTAAAGGCTTCACCGCTAACGTCTATCAAGGATCACAACCTAGAGAACCATGGCATTCGTCTCAGTATTAAACAAGATGAACGCATTCATCCCGTCCTGTCTGGAAACAAATGGCGTAAGCTTAAATATGTACTGAATCACGTATTGGAATCTGGCTATCCTGGCATTATCAGTATGGGTGGGGGCTATTCTAATCATTTACATGCGTTGGCTTATGCCTGTCATCAACTCGATTTACCCGTTGTCGGCCTTGTAAGGGGAGAACCCAGTTCCTCACTCACCCCGACTTTGAACGATGTCCAAAACTGGGGCATGCAAGTACATTTCGTGAGTCGCTCGGAATACCGACAATTACGTCAAGCCGAATTAGTCACCCAGTGGCGCAAAGCTTATCCTGACTACTATTGGTTACCCGAAGGCGGGGCGGTTACCCTGGCCCTGCAAGGCGTAGCAGAAATCCTCGACGAATTGCCTGACAATTATGACTGGCTTGCTTTGGCTTGTGGGACCGGCACTACGCTGGCTGGACTGGCCAGCCAATTAGCACCCCCTCGGCAGCTACTGGGCATCGCTGCGGTGAAACACGCAAATTTTTTATACCGGGATATTGCTGAATTACTGGGTGATGCCCAGTCAGACAACTGGCAGTTAGGACTGGATTATCATCAGGGAATAATATAATCCTCCAGATCATCGACTTCTGCTTCTTTGATTGCGTAGCCAGTAATTTTCATTCCCGCCAGGACCACAGATTCGGGATTGCCGGTGATTAAGGGATGCCATTCCGGCAAGGGCTGACCATCCACCAACAGGCGATAAGCACAGGTATCCGGAAGCCAGTTATATTCGGCAAACTGATGTTGTTTTAAATCCAGGCAATCTGGGACTAAAACAGTCCGCTCCTGATAACGGGTACATTGACAAGTCTTGAGATCAATTAAATCACAACACACCCGGGTAAACGCGATTTCACCGGTGTCTTCGTCTTCCAGTTTATGTAAACAGCATTTACCACAATGATCGCACAAAGATTCCCATTCTTCCGGGCTCATCTGCTCTAAGGTTTTTTCTTCCCAAAAAGCCATGTTATTGTGGTTTAAGATGACGTAATTGATAATGCAATACGCCTAATGAACCCATTACGGCCAACCCGGACGTCGACAGCATCAAGATTAAAAATTCAAAAAAGCCTAGATAACGTAATTGAAAAGAACCGTTGTATAAAATTGATAATTCTTCAACAGGGGATTCAATTAGTAAAAACATGCCACTAATAATGAGCCAGGCCAAGAAACCTGAAATAAAGCCCAGCCAAAAACCACTATACAGAAAAGGCCTTTGGATAAAACCATTCGTCGCCCCGACCAGTTTGGAAATATAAACTTCATGACGGCGATCGTACAATTCTAAGCGTATGGTATTGCCGGTAATAAATGTCACAGCTAAACCAAGCAAAATACTGACCAAAAATACTGCACGTTTGGCAATCGACATAATGGTTTGCATACGCTCCACCCATTTCATATCGACTTGCACAAAGTCAACTTGTGGCAATTGCTTGAATTCACGCATTAACCTTTGCATATCTTCATCGGTTTCCAAGGCGTTCTTGGGTTGAACCAGAATCACACTAGGCAAGGGATTAGTTTCTAAAGCTGACAAGGCGTCACCAAAACCACTATTCAGTTTGAATTCATCCATCGCCTGTTTTTTACTGATATAGCGCACCGATTCTGAACTGGGATGCTGACGCAATTGATCCGCCAGTTTTTGACCCATTGCTTCGCTAATATTGTCTTTAAGAAATAGCGACATTTGGTTACTGGCTTCTAAATTGCCGGTCAGTTGCTGAATGTTGGCAACCATATTGTAAAAACCGCCGGCCAAGGCGATGGCGATAGCCAGCACCAATATTGTCATCGCCGAGGTAAACGGGGTGCGGGTCAGACGACCCAAACTGGAAAATAAGCCGTGAGCGTGATTAAGCAAATAGGCATTAAAGCGCTCTTTGATCAGCGCCAGAAAAGATTGGTTATGTTTATGAACAGCATTCGATTTTGACATGACTCAAGCCTCAATCAAATGGCCTTTATCAAGGCTAAGAACTCGATAAGCAAAACGGTGTACCAGTTCGATATCATGAGTGGCAATTAACAAAGAAGTACCGGCATGTTTGAATTCCTCGAACATTAGCATAATCTCGTTGGAAAGATCCGGATCCAGATTTCCGGTCGGTTCATCGGCCAGAATCAGTTTAGGTTTGCTGACAATCGCTCTAGCAATCCCTACCCGTTGTTGTTCTCCGCCAGATAAGGCAACTGGATATTTCTTTTCTTTACCCAATAAGCCCACTTTATCCAGAGAAGCTCTGACGCGACGGGAAATTTCCTGATGATTAACTCCGGACACAATTAAAGGCAAAGCCACATTATCAAACACTGTACGGTCATTCAGCAGTTTATAGTCCTGAAAAATTAGCCCTAGGTTGCGACGCAGATAAGGAATTTTATGCTCACTGACCCGACTGACATTCTGGCCGTCCAACATAATAGTGCCTCGATTGCATTGCTCCATCATGGCAATCAGCTTAAGCAAGGTACTCTTCCCAGCCCCGGAGCGACCCGTTAAAAACGCCATTTCGCCTTTGGCCAGATCGAAGTTAATTTCAGTCAGGACTTCGCCAGTATCCGGATAGCGTTTACTTACGTGTTCAAATCTCAGCATATGGGCAATTATTGGGTTTCAAACAAGGCATCGACAAAACTGCGGGCATCAAAATCCTGTAAATCCGTCATCGCTTCGCCTACACCAATAAAACGAATCGGACGCTTTAACTGTTGAGCTAGGGCAAAAATAATACCACCTTTGGCGGTACCGTCTAATTTAGTAAGCGCCAGTCCGGTTAATTGCACCGCTTCATCAAACTGACGCGCTTGCGACAAGGCATTCTGACCTGTCCCTGCATCCAGAATCAGAAGGACTTCATGTGGTGCTGACTCATCTAATTTGGACATAATCCGTTTGATTTTTTTCAGCTCATCCATCAAGTTTGATTTGGTATGCAAACGTCCGGCGGTATCGGCAATCAATACATCAACACCTTTGGCTTGAGCCGATTGCAAAGCATCGAAAATCACTGAAGCTGAATCAGCGCCTGTATGCTGCGCCACTACCTGCACATGGTTGCGCTCGCCCCAGGTTTGTAATTGCTCTACCGCAGCAGCACGAAAGGTATCACCCGCAGCTAACATAACGCTGTGTCCT
This sequence comes from Methylococcaceae bacterium, assembly GCA_009925045.1. Lineage (GTDB taxonomy): Bacteria > Pseudomonadota > Gammaproteobacteria > Methylococcales > Methylomonadaceae > Methylomonas. Next base: position 8,585 of record RFQK01000024.1, on the reverse strand, counting down.
TGTGCCTGTAGGCGATGGGCCAATTTACCGATGGAAGTTGTTTTACCTGCCCCGTTAACACCGACTACTAAAATCACATAAGGCTTATCTTGCTTAGGTATCACTAAAGCCTGACTACACGGTTGCAAGATTTCATACAAATGCTGTTTCAGAACCGGTATCAGCGTTTGCGGATCCGCCAGTTGCTGTTTATCCAAAGTCTGCGTGAGATGTTGAATAATAGTTTGAGTAGTTTCTATGCCCATGTCTGCCATCAACAAACTGGTCTCAATTTGTTCAATTAAATCGGTCGCACCTGTCTGGCCAGTGAGTAAACCACCCAAGGCTCCACGCGTCCTACTTAATTGGCTACTCAGTCTTTGATAAAGATTTTGGGGCTGAGCTGAAACGTCACTGACCGGGCGGACCAGCGGAATTGCTTCAGCCATTTCGGCCAAATCGCTGGGTAAAACCCCATAACGACTGAGTCTGGCGATAACGATTAAGGGCAGCATTAATAAGCCGGCCCATACACTGTGCGCTAATGTCAGCGAGAGCGGTAAGGCGTGTTTAACGGCTAAAACACCGAATAAAATTTCACATAACAACATTAAAGCCAGAATTGATCCCGCCCGACGAACACCCCGAGGCTGAGTTTCATCAGTGGCTTTAAACATAGCCCAATTGAGAATCAAAAATACCAATAAGCTCAGCACGTAATGTAAGCTCATCAACATACTGCGACTTAAATCATCCAAAATGACGACGTGTTCACTAAACCAAGCCTGAATCAGATTCAGCGCTCCAACATAATCGCCTTCAGGTAGGTATACGCCATTACAACGTGGGAAATCAGGACAAGCTAATCCCCCTAAATTGTTCGCAACCCAACTGCCCAAAACAATTTCCAGGACTAATACCGCTTGTGCCAGCCATACCAAAACATTTAAAAACGACCAAGAACGAGGTTTATCAACACGCGGCAGACTCGAAACATAGAGACAAGCCAGACTCCACACAGTCAAAAGACCCAGGAAGTGATGAACTGTCAGCAGAATGGGTTGATACACTGCCCCCAGTGTTTTTTGACCAACCCAGGCCTGTGCAGCGATCAACACGAGTAACCATAGACATTTGGCAACAGTCGACCATTTTTGTTGTGACAGGGAAAAAGCAAAGCCCGCCAGAATCAAACCCCATAGGCCTAAAGCACTGGCCAGATAAAGATGAATTTGCTGCAAAACACCTGACTCTGGTCCCCATGCAGGTTGATTAGAATTTGCACCTGCCAGGATTTCCTTACCATAGCAAGCCGGCCACTCCTCACATCCCAAACCTTGATGTTTTAGATTTAAATAACCACCCAGACTGATTACCACAACTGCCAACACAAGGCCGAACAGACTTAACTTTTTAAACATAGCTTTAACCAATTTGTGAAATTCTTAATAACTTTGATAAGTCGTTTCTGACTTTATAAGGATCATAGCCAGCCGCATAACGCATCATGAGATTACCCAGCGGATCCATAATCAGCAAACTCGCCTCTTGATAGGCTTGAACTTGTTGCACTTTTTCCAGCAAGCTGGGAGACAATTTGATCTTGAGTAATCGGGCATCTTCCTGCCAAATCTGACTCAAAACAGGCTCATTTGGCTGCTGAGGCATGACCACTACAAAATCAGGCAAATCGGTTGTGACCACTGGCGCAATCAGCTCACCATTATTAGTACCTAATTTTAATCCGTTAGGATTGCCTGCGAGATACCAAGCTATCGAAAATGGAATAATCGCCATGGCGAAAATAACAACGATAGTGAGGCGATTTTTTTTATGTTGATCGTTCACGTTTATTTTTAAAAACAAGCCAAATACACAACACCGTCAAGGTGACGGCTAACCCGAACCATTGTACTGCATAGGCACGGTGTTTTTCAGGCGGTATTGCAACGGCAAGCTGCCATTGCCGTTTAAAACCATTTGCTTGATCCGCTGCCAATTCAATCTGATAGTCTTCAACTGGATAGCCAAGACCGGCAGAGAGGGCTGAGGCTTTGATGACCTGAACCACAGCCGGCCAGCCAGCAGCGGGTATTTCTGCATTTGGCAGTTCCAGACCGGGCTTGGGAAATTGGTTTATTCGTCCTTGAATAGTGATTTCCGTTGCGGGGGTTTGGATTTCCGGTAAGTGCTTGCGATCTTGGTTGAGTGCTACCCAACCCCGATTAACCAGAATGGCTGGCCGCTTAGCATCGTATATAAACGGACTCAGAACAAAATAACCCGCTTTAGCATCCAGTATTTGGTTATCCAGCAAAAACGTATGTTCGCTATCAAAGTGTCCGCTGACTGTAACTGGCTGATAACGCTGCAAATCCTGTGTTGATAGCGCGTTAAGCTTAACCGCCGGGGCTTGCATAGCCTGTTGCTGTTGCATGAGAAAGGCTTGCTTTTGTTCTGCCCGGTTTAATTGCCAAAATCCCAGACTACAGAGCAATGAAACTATTAAGCAATATGCCAATATCCATGGCCAAATTACATACAGAGGTTTTGTATTCATCACTATTACTGGTTAAGGACTATTGGCAAGCATGGCGGAATCACCGAGAATGTCATTTTTGTCCCCTTAAGTTTGCCATGTCTATCAAAACTATTGTCCTTATTGTTTTTATTATCATCATTATCAGTTTGGGTAATGCCTTGTTCAATCTGGTCACCAACAAAGACCCTGAACATTCCAAAAAAACGCTACGTGCACTGACTATTCGTATCGGCCTGTCCCTGGCTTTATTGATCGGCCTGATTGTGGCCTATGCTAATGGTTTTCTGCAACCCACTGGTCTTGGAGCACGCATTGAGCAAATTCGTTCCCAGGCAGGCGAATCAAACTAAGTCAGATTGCAGACAAAAAAAAGGCGTGAAGCTTTAAAACTTCACGCCTTTGTGTTCCTTCCGGTCGTTTAAAACAGATATACGAAAATAAACAAACCTAACCAGACTACGTCAACAAAGTGCCAATACCAAGCAGCCGCTTCAAAAGCAAAGTGGTTTTCAGGTTTAAAATGTCCTTTCCAGCTTCTGAATAAAACTACAGCAAGAATAATTGCACCCACACAGACGTGAAAACCGTGAAAGCCGGTCAACATAAAGAATGTAGAACCGTAGATACCTGAACCCAGAGTTAAACCCATTTCATGATAGGCTTCGTAATACTCGGAAGCTTGGCACAATACGAACAAGAAACCCAGACCCACAGTAGCTGCCAAACCTTTGATCAATTGCTCACGATTTTTTGCTAACAAGCCATGATGCGCCCAAGTACATGTCACACCACTGGTTAATAGAATTAAAGTGTTCAAAAGTGGCAAGCCGAATGCGCCCATTTCTTCAAAATGACCACCGACATTTTCGGGACCATTGGTAGGCCAGATCGCTTGGAAGGCTGGCCAGAGAATTTCATGGGTAGAACGACCTGGACCGGTTAATTCGACTTGACCCAAAACGGGTACGGAGATATTACGTGCATACCAAAGAGTTCCGAAAAATACGCCGAAAAACATAATCTCAGAAAAAATGAACCACATCATACCCATGCGGTAGGAAATACCTACTCCATGGTTATACATACCCGATTCACTTTCGGTCGCCTGTAAGGCAAACCATGCACCCAGCATCAGAATAAAAATACTGAAACCTGTAACCATCATGCCTGGACCAATTGAGGAACCATTTAGATAGTTGGCAAAACCTGCCAGCATGATCATCAAGCCCAAGGTGACCAGCACCGGCCAAACCGCCTTGTGCGGAATATAATAAGCTGTGTTTGTAGACATGACCTCAACCCCTGTTAATTTTCAATGATGTTTGTTCTATCAAAAAACGTATACGACAACGTAATAATCTTATATTGCTCTGGCAGTTTGGGATCAACCACAAAGCGCACCGGCATCACTTTCTCTTGTTTAGCCTCAAATAACTGGGTCTCAAAACAGAAACACTGAACTTTTTTGAAAAAACTTTCAGCCAGTCCCGGTGAAATACTCGGAATGGCTTGTGCCTTGATTGGCGTTTTCAATAGGTTCTTGGCTTTAAAATTCACCGTATAGTATTGTCCGGGATGTACTTTTAAAGTTCTTGTTTCCGCCTGGAACTCCATAGGCGTTTTCTCATTCACAGCGGTTATAAATTCCACCGTGACTTCGCGTTTCTCATCCACCACAAATTCGTGCACCGGATCCGTAGCAGATTGCTGTAATTTTATATTCTGGCCAGTGATATCACATAAGACATCATAAAGTGGCACCAGCGCATAGCCAAACCCAAACATTAACACAGCGATCAGTATCAATTTAATGACCAATCGCCGGTTTTTTTGTTCGGTATCCAAACTCATTGCGACAATGCCTTAATCACCGCCAAAACATAGATGCTTAAGGCTACTGCAACCAAGACGAGCGCTGTCAAAATATTTTTTGTTTTGGTTTTCATAATCCTGCCAGTAATCCCCTCGCTCAAGCAGCGAGAGGAACCAGACCCAAAGTAAGGACCAACTTATAAATGCTCAGTTGGAATGATTTCTGGTGGCGTTGTAAAGGTATGGTAGGGGGCTGGTGAAGGCACAGTCCATTCCAAACCATGTTTACTCGCATCTTCCCAGACTTCATCTGTCGCTTTACCCACACCACCTTTAATGGTGTCGATCACAATCCAAACAAACAACAGCTGGCTGAAGCCATACATGAAAGCACCAATACTCGATACCATGTTCCAGTCAGCAAACTGAATGGCATAGTCGGGAATACGACGTGGCATACCCGCCAGACCTAAGAAGTGCTGTGGAAAAAACAAAATATTGACCGATACCGCTGACAACCAGAAATGTAAACGACCAATTTTTTCGTTATACATATTGCCAGTCCATTTAGGCAACCAGTAATAACCCGATGCCATCAGAATAAATACTGACGCGGGTACCAAGGTGTAATGGAAGTGAGCAACGATGAAATAAGTGTCGTGATACTGGAAGTCAACCGGTGCAACTGACATCATCAAACCAGTAAAACCACCCATGGTGAATAAGACCACGAAGGCAATCGAAAACAACATCGGTGTTTCGAAGGTCATCGCACCTTTCCACATGGTGGCAGTCCAGTTAAAGACTTTAACACCGGTTGGAATAGCAATCAGCATAGTGGCATACATGAAGTACAACTCACCGGCAATTGGCAGACCCACAGTAAACATGTGGTGAGCCCAAACAATGAAAGACAGAAAAGCAATCGCAGCCGTTGCATAAACCATAGAGGCATAACCAAACAAAGGTTTACGGGCAAATACTGGAATAATCGTTGAGGCAACACCGAATGTAGGCAGAATCATGACATACACTTCTGGATGTCCGAAGAACCAGAAAATGTGCTGATACAAAACCGGATCCCCGCCACCCGCTGCATTAAAGAAGCTGGTATCAAAGAAACGATCTGTTAACAACATAGTCACCGCACCCGCGAAAACCGGCATGATAGCGATCAGCAAGAATGCTGTGATCAACCAGGTCCAAACGAATAATGGCATTTTCATCAATGTCATGCCTGGAGCGCGCATATTAAAAATGGTCGCGATCACGTTGATAGCGCCCATGATGGACGAAACACCCAGCATATGCACAGAGAAAATAGCGAAAGGCAAAGCCTTACCGGTTTGCAAAACCAAAGGTGGATACAGTGTCCAGCCACCCGCAGGTGCGCCACCTTCCATGAATAAGGTTGCTGCCAGCAACAACACACCGGCAACCAGCATCCAGAAACTCATGTTATTCATACGTGGCAAAGCCATATCAGGCGCACCGATCATCATCGGTATCATCCAGTTGGCCAGACCGACGAATGCCGGCATAACAGCACCGAATACCATCACCAGAGCATGCATGGTAGTCATAGAGTTGAAGAACTGTGGATCCACAAACTGCAGACCTGGCTCGAACAATTCAGAGCGAATGATCAGGGCCATGGTGCCGCCCACAAAGAACATGACCAGCGCAAACAACAGATACAGCGTGCCAATATCTTTGTGGTTAGTAGTAATAATCCATCTCAAAAGCCCTTTTTCAGGACCATGATCATGGTGATCGTGATGATCATCGTGTTCAGCTACGACAGAAGCCATAAATAAATACCTCAGCAAAAATTAAAAATGCGTTATCCGAAATCAGTCTTTCTTCTCAGAAACAACTTTTTCAGGCTTGACTTCACCAAACTCCTTACAAAGTTGCGGCGCATTATCAATGTCCGGATACAAGTCATCTAGATCGTCGAGTGACAGGGCTTGGCAGGCCTGAGTTTCATCACCCACTGAATTGCCAAGATCAGGACTATTTCTCAAATAGGTAACCAAAGTGGCCAATTCGTCAGCTTTCAATTTTTTGAAGGCTGGCATTTTGCTGGTACCGGCTTGAATAAAGCCCATTAATTGCGATGTATCACCGGTTACTTTGGCACTGCCTCTCAAAGCTGGGTACCAACCTGAAATACCTTTACCGTCGATTTGGTGACAGGCAACGCAATTGCGCAAATAAACTGACTCACCTTTAGATAACAAGTCTGAACGGGTGTGTTTATCTAAATCTGGACCCTTGGCTTGTTTTTCAATTTCACTCTTAACCCAGGCATCGTATTGATCTTGCTCCATAGCGATGACCACGATAGGCATAAAGCCGTGATCGCGACCACAAAGCTCAGTACATTGACCACGATAAACACCTGGTTTATCGATAGAAGTCCATGCATCATTCACAAAACCAGGGTTGGCGTCTTTTTTCCAGCCTAAATCAGGCACCCACCAAGAATGGATTACATCACCGGCAGTAAACAAGAAACGAATTTTCTTCTTAACAGGAATCACCAAAGGCTTATCAACATTCAGCAAGTAGTTAGGAACTGAACGTGGATCAATACTGCTAACACGGTGCGCTTTTTCACTGGCTTCATCTAAGTGACTTTCAAAACGCAGACCGCTATCCAGATATTCATATTCCCAATACCACTGTTTACCAGTGACTTTGATCGACATATCCGAGTCTTGAACATGGTCGAGATCAATAACCGCTTTAGTTGCAGGAATTGCCATTGCTACCAGAATCAAGGTCGGAATGATGGTCCAAATGATTTCAACGGTAGTGTTTTCGTGAAATTGCGCAGCCTGATGACCCTTGGATTTCCGATGATGGAAAATCGAATAGAACATGGTGCCGAAAACGGCGATACCAATGAAAACGCAGATCCACAGAATTAGCATATGCAGATCATAAAGCTCATGACTGAGCTGCGTTGACCCTTGAACAAGGTTCAATGTATAGTCTGCCTGAGCTGTTTCAAGGCCCATGCCCATCAACAACATACTGACAAACAAATGCTTTGTTTTCTTCACGGAGTAGCCTCCTAGACTTTTAGTTATAAATTTTTATGCGCTAAGCGCATCTTATCGACCATTATAGTCGCATATTAACTGCGTAATTTTACCCCATCACAACCCAGTAAACCAGCCTGAGTTAGCAATTCTGAGCACAAAATAAAAAGGCTTATCAGCATTTTTACCGACAAGCCTTTTTGCCCGACTCATTTTCAATCGCCAAACAGGGTTTTTTCTTGATCTAGATCAATTTTTTAGTATATCGAGACCAATCTGCTCCGCAAGAAAATCAAAATCGGCATCACCCAGATGAGGCAACACTCCCATACAGGGCATTTCGAGTTTGTCATGCAAATAGTCCAGATTTGCCTGGATAGCAATCATGTTGGGATCAAGCACTACCGCAATCCAAGCCAAACACGCCAACCCGGACTCTCTGATGGTCTGCGCCGTTAATAAGGCATGATTGATACACCCCAGACGCACGCCCACTACTAGCAGGACTGGCAAATCCAGGCATTTAGACAAGTCTGCATTCAACCAACGCTCATCTACCGGAGAAAACCATCCGCCAGCACCCTCAACCACTACAAAATCACTTTGTGAACGGAGAGTTGCATAGCTTTTTATAATCACTTCAGGATCCAAACAGACCCCCTCACAGGCGTAGTGAGGTGATGCGGCTTTTGAAAATGCGTAAGGATTAATTTCGTGATATTCGAATGATTTTGACGAAAACTTTTGCAGTGCCCATGCATCAGGATTGCCAATCTGCCCTGCTTGCTCAACACAACCGGCTGCAACCGGCTTGAAAGCATTCACGATCAAGCCCTGATGTTGTAATCGACGCATTAAAGCAATAGTCGCCCAGGTTTTGCCAACATCAGTGTCCGTTCCAGTCACAAACAAGGCCTCGGTCTTCATCGTGCGCCTACCTTGAATACCTCATAGGTCGCTAACACACTATCACCGGTCAATTCTTGATAAGCCGCTATCATAGCCTGAAGTTGTTGCGAAGTAGTCGGTCCGCGCTTACGCCCACTATTCACATGATGCGCCCCCAAACCTTTCAGTTCACGCATTAAGTGCATAACCGTCGGATAAGCGGTCTCGAACACAGTCGTTTCAAATTGAATCTCTTTAAACCCTGCCTGCGACAATGCTGCAACAATCGCATCTGCAGACTTAAATTCATTGAC
>RFQK01000230.1 GCA_009925045.1 Methylococcaceae bacterium | reverse complement strand
TGCAAATCGCTACCGGTTGTGCTGCCTTCATCCCCTAAGCTGGTGATGACGGTGTAGGCGATTGTCGTACCATCGTTACCCAAGGTAGTACTAAAGTTTGCTCCGGCTTGCAGGTTCACCGGTGCTGTGACCGTATAGCTGGCCGTATTCGCGCTGGCAACGGCGCCCTGACCGTACAACAAGGCCAATTTGCCTTGGGCACCACTGGCGGTGATGCTTTGATTGATATCAATATTGCGCCAGGCATTCAGGGTCAGTGTGTTGTCGGCACTCCAGCTGATCGTATCATTGACCAAAATGTCGCCCTGCCCCAACTGACCTGTGCTGCAACTGGCGTTGCTACAGGATACGTCAGCATTGCTGGTCTGAATGGTCACGCTATTGCTGTTCAGGGCCTGACTTAGCGAGCTACCCGTCATATCGCCACCGCTGGCGGCGATGCTAAAGTTGTAAGGGTCGAGTAACCATTGACCATTACGGCCTTGTGTCGCTGATGTGCTGACCTTGGCGCTATCGGCAATCGCCAGTGTGTGACCGGAGGTTTCGATAAAACCGCCGTTGCCGCCCTGTGCACCGCCTTCGGCACGGAGGGTAGCGGCGATAGTGGTGGTTTTTTCTGACCAGACGACGATTTTGCCGCCTTCACCCCTATCCGTAGCCGAGGCCTTGACGCTAGCACCAGCGGCAAGACTGACGTTATCGGCATTGGCTTTGAGGGTTTGCCCGGTCGGACTGGGGAATTGACTCGTTAATTGGGCACCGTGCTGACCGCCACCGATCTGAATGACACCGCCGCCGGTCGCGCCGCTGGCGTCGGTCTGGCTATTGTCAGCCAGCGCGATGCGGGTTCCGGTTAGCTGGATCTGCCCGCCTTGACCGGCGGTGGCATTGGCCTTAATCACCCCGCTTTGTTGCAGTGTGGGCGTGGTATCGCTGGCGTTCTGGGCGCTGGCGGACAGTTCAATCGAACCGCCCCCGTGCTCATCACTGGCATCCAGGGTGCCGCTGTTGCGAACCGTGTCCGCGCTGATCTGGATCACACCCCCTTGATGGTGGAGCGAGGTGGCTTCGATGACACCGGTATTATTGATCACCGCCGCTTGGAGTTGATCAGCAGCTTCGGCACTCAGAATGACCCGACCATCGGCGGCCTGAATCAGTTGCTGGTTGGCTATCAGGGTGTTGACGGTGGCCGGATCGATTTGCCAGCTCACTAACTGGCCGTTGTTCAGGCTCAGTTTGACCGACTCACCCGCGGCCAGCAACACGGTCCCCGAGTCGCTACGCACCGTGCCAAGATTGCGGACTGTGTCGGCCAGCAGCGCGATATAGCCACCCGCCTTGCTGGTGATCTGGCCACGGTTAAGGATTTCACCGTCGGCGCCATGCCGTTCAAACTGATAATTGCCGTTGTTAAAATTGGCATCGGCCAGACGGCCGGTACTGGCAACCATCCCGCCAACGTCGACCTGCGCTCCAGCACCAAAAATGACGCCGTTGGGGTTGAGCAAGAAGATCTGGCCGTTGGCGCTGAGTTTACCCAGAATCTGCGAGGGGTCGGACTGCGCGACGCGGTTGAGGGCGATCGCCTGACTGTCGGGCTGTTGAAAATCAACCTGGGCATCTTTGCCGATATTGAAACTCTGCCAGTTGATGATGGCTTTGTCGCTTTGCTGGTTCACCTGCAAATGCGCACCTTGCTGTTGAATACTGGCCTGTCCCGATGCAACCTGGCCTTGGGTAGGCAGGGCATCCAGTGCCAGGTCAGCATGCGCCGAACTGACCCAGCTAAACGCCAGTCCAATGCCAATACTGAAAGACCGACAAACACTCATTTTGCTGCACGCCCACGAGCTTGGGACTTCAATTCGGCTGCGGATGCCAGCACGCGCTTTGCCATGACTGGAAACCAATTCCGAGACCGCAACCCACGCACCCAGTGCTTCATTCCAATGACTGCGAAAAATATGGTTCACTCAACATCCCCCATGGGTGTGTACATATAGTCTAATACCTCAAAATAGACATCGTTTCGACGCACGCCTGTACCTCATTTCACTGTTACGGGTGAGCAACAGCATTATTTGTTTCGTCCGCTTGAGTCAGTGAATAGCGGTTAACATCCAATGTTTTTCAGCGTTGGATAGTCAATGCGCCTTTCACAAAAGTCAGTTTGTAATTTTTATCGCTGCCACTGGCGATCAAGCTGTATTTGCCGACATTGATCCCGCTGCCACCCGTCGTACTCACCCCTGTCAAAACACTGGCCGTATCATTGCCCACCAATCCTTGCACCGTAAAACCGCTGACCGTTTGCAATGCACCGGTGTAACTCACGGTTTTGCTGTTGGCAATTACCTTGGCGCTGGCTTGCGTGATGGTCAAAGTGCCATTCACGAAACTCAGGTTATAGTTGTCGTCAGTACCACTGGCGACCGCAACATAACGCCCGACATCTTTGCCACTGACCCCGGCGCTCACATCGCTTAACACACTGGCTTTTTCACCGCCCACCAACCCTTTGACGGTAAAGCCACTGACACTTTGGTTAAAACCGTTGTAGGTGAGTGTCTTACTTGTCGCGGTTACGGTCGCATTCGCTTTTTTGATGGTCAGCCCACCGACCAGATTGAAATCATAGTTTTGTGCGCTACCACTCACCGATACCCCATAAAAACCGGCGTTTTTACCGCTAATCGTCTTGCCAATTGTGACCCCACTCAAAGCGTT
>RFQK01000229.1 GCA_009925045.1 Methylococcaceae bacterium | reverse complement strand
GTTTTCTAAAAACCAGTTTAAGTCATCAGGGTTGGGGGGTGATTGAAGCTGAAAATGGCAGAATCGCATTAGAAAAGGTCAAAGCCGAACAGCCTGATTTAGTCATACTGGATTTGGGTTTGCCCGATATGGACGGTATTGATTTAACGCGTAAATTAAGGTTTTCCTCCGATTTGCCGATATTAGTCTTGTCAGCCAGAGCGCAAGAGCAAAACAAAATCATGGCACTTGATGCGGGCGCAGATGACTATTTGACCAAGCCGTTTGGAACCGGCGAACTAAGAGCCAGGCTAGAGGCCTTGTTACGGCGAGTTTCGAAAAGTCTTGGAAACGGAGAGATTTTTGAAACCGGGGATTTGAAAATCGATCGGGTGTTGCGCAAAGTCTATGTAGGGAGTCATGAGGTCAAAATTACGCCGATTGAATATCGCCTCTTGAGTATTTTGGTCAGGCAGGCTGGTTTGGTGGTCAGTCATCGAGAGCTTCTGAAAGAAGTCTGGGGTATCGAGCATATTAACGACCAACATTATCTAAGAATTTACATGGGCCAGTTACGCCATAAATTAGAAATTAATCCGGCTCGACCTAAATACTTGTTAACTGAAGTCGGTATCGGTTATCGTTTAGCAGTTTTTTGAAAGAGGGTGCGCAGATGGGTAAGCTAATTGACGATTTGTTCAAAGCCATACTCGCGGTGTTTTTTTTAATCGCCGTGTTATGTATCGGCTACGCCATGCTATTCCCTGTCAGTGACGGCTAATTCATTGCTCTGCCTCTTCATCAGTCTTAATGTCCTCTATCATCCATCTTAAACACGTCTATAAAGCCTATTCACATGCTGAGACCGAGAATTCTGTCTTGCAGGATATAAATCTGGCTATAAACGCCGGTGAGTTTGTCGCCATTGTCGGACCCTCCGGAAATGGCAAATCGACACTTTTAAATCTTATCACTGGAATCGATCATCCGAGTCAGGGAGAGGTTTGGGTTAACTCGGGTGGTCAGCAACAACGGGCGGCTATTGCTCGGGCCTTGGCAAATGATCCCCCTTTAATTGTCGCCGACGAACCGACTGGTAATCTGGATAGTGAAACCGCCGATGCGGTGTTCGAATTATTCAGCCACCTCAGCGATCAAGGTAAGACTTTAGTCATGGTTACTCATAATGAAGCGCTTGCTGATGCGGCCAGTCGCAAACTGGAAATCCGTAATGGCCGCTTGTTTGCTGATTCACAAACCCTGGTTGGGGCTTAATAGCTTAATCTGAACCCTATTTCGCCGCCACGACCCGCTTCCGGTGCAAAGTTGCGTAAATATGAGGTCGCATTGCGGATGTTCTCATTCAGCAGATTATTGGCTTTAGCAAATAACAGCAGTTTGCTGTCTTGATAGGCTTTAAGCTGATAGGAAAGGCCGAGGTTGAGCAGATAATAACCGGCGGTTGAAGTTTCAAACGGCCCTGAATGGGTTTGCTCATCGCCTCGGGTTAAGCGCATGTAGCTGGAGAATTTGTGCTGGCTGTAATCTAACTGCAGACCGTAACGCAAAGGCGGCATACGCGGAACATCTCCACCCTTAACAAATTCACCCCGGGTGTAATCGCTAAACAGGGTCAAATCGAGCAAACCATAATGATTTTCCAGCATCGGGATGATGAGTTTGCTTTCAAAGCCTTTAAATACAGCGTCCTGTTGAGAACTTTGTAATACCGGCTTACAGGTGCTGGAACAGGCATGACCTTCTTCATCCAAAAATTCACCGCTACGGGCCTGGTAAATATAATCGCTGGCCCAATTATGAAATAAATCAAATTCAGCACGTAACCAGTCACTTTTAAAGCGATAGCCCAGATCCAGGTTGTAAGAAGTTTCCGGAGTCAGATTTAAACTACCTTTTTCAAAACTGCGGGTGGCATCATGATAGCCATTCGCCAGTAATTCTTGAACATTAGGAGCTCTAGCCGAGCGTGTGATGGCGAGATTAATTGCGTTGTAGGTATCCAGTTTCCAGACGCTGGAAGCGGAGGCACTGACAGGCGTATAACTCAGGCTTTGAACGCCATCCGGATGGATACTCGTTTGTTCGACACGGCTACCGAACTGATAATTAACTGCTCCCACGTCAAAACCTTCCAAGGCAAAAATGCCATAGCTATAAGTATCAGAACGAGGGACTATCTGGGCACCACTGAGTTTTTCGATCGCATTAAAATCACTGGATTGTGCCTGTAAGCCAATTGCGCCTTTAAGAGGGCCAATGTCATGATGATTAAGTTCTAAGCGGCCTTCATAGGATTTATTGGTAAAAAAGGCACCGGGTTGGCCATTGGCTATTTCGGTATGTTGATAATCGGTGTATCCAAGACGAGTGCGTAATAATTTGGCAAAGGCGAGGGGGTTACTCCATTCGCTTTTAAAATCATACTTGTTTTGACGCATGGCAATTTTAACCATTTCTTGGCCTGTGCCGTCAGGTGCTATGCCGTATTGGTTGTTGAGGGTATTGATAGAGGCGCCGGCAAAACCAAAATCGTCTATCCAGGATAGGCCGGCTGAGCCACTAATGGCCTCGGCACCGGTATTGTTTAAATAGCCTTTAGGATTGTCGATAACAGCCAGTTCAGGATCGGTAATAGCCACTTTGGCAGTATCTATGCCATTGCCGCCAATATCCAGATTGTTTCGGTGCCGATAAAAACCATCTACGTGATAGGCAAGCTGATTTTTACATCATCAATGTTCAGCAAGCCAAATTTTGGA
>RFQK01000228.1 GCA_009925045.1 Methylococcaceae bacterium | reverse complement strand
TGAGTACCACCACACAATTCTATAGAAAAGTCACCCATGGCTAAGACACGGACTTCCTCGCCATACTTTTCACCGAACAAAGCCATTGCACCCGCTTTCACCGCCTCATCTTTATGCATCACTTGGGCAGAAACAGCATGATTGTGTCGAATTTGTTCATTAACCTGGCGCTCGATAGTGGCGATTTCATCGGCACTCATAGGTTCAAAATGTGAAAAGTCGAAGCGCAAACGCTCGGCATTAACCTGTGAACCTTTTTGCGCCACATGCTCACCCAAGGTCTGTCTGAGTGCTGCATGCAGTAAATGGGTTGCTGAATGATTACGCTCAGTTGCCGTTCTGACTTCTTTATCAACCGAAACTTCGCATGCCTGATCGATACTGAAACTGCCTTGAACCACGCGACCTTTATGAAGGAACAGTTGCCCGCCCTGTTTCTGAGTGTCTAGCACTTCGAAAATTGCACCATTGGCCTCAATACGACCACTGTCACCTACCTGACCACCCGATTCTGCATAAAAAGGGGTCTGATCCAAAATAATGACGCCCTCATCATCCGTTGCCAAGCTATCAACAGGCTCACCTTTTTTGAATAAGCCCAAGATACGAACCGAGGCATTCAAACTGTGATAACCGGTAAAATCGGTCACACTATCATGCTTAATATCTTGATCATAATCTGCTGCAAACTGACCACCCGCACGGGCGCGATCACGTTGAGCGGCCATTTCTATTTCGAAACCGGCATGATCAACACTCAAATTATTTTCACGCGCAAAATCGGCTGTTAAGTCAACCGGAAAACCATAGGTGTCATAAAGCAGGAAAACGACGTCACCCGGAATGACATGCCCATCCAGTTTGGCCACACAGGCCTCAAGGATTTTCATGCCCTGACCTAAAGTTTCTGCAAAACGCTCTTCTTCTTTTTTCAGAACACGTTCAACTTGCTCTTGGGCTTTCAGCAACTCAGGATACGCGGCTCCCATTTCAGCTGCCAACGGTGCGACCAGTTTATAGAAGAAAGTTTCTTGTATCCCCAAACGGTAGCCATGGCGAATAGCCCGACGAATAATCCGACGCAATACATAGCCTCGACCCTCGTTAGAAGGCAATACACCGTCAGCGACTAAAAAGGCACAAGAACGAATATGGTCCGCTATAACCCGCAAGGAACTATTATCCAGTGTCTCAAGTTTAGCTAACTGAGCAGCGGTTTTGAGCAAACTCTGGAAAATATCAATCTCATAGTTGCTATGAACCCCTTGCATCACGGCAGCAATTCGTTCTAAACCCATACCGGTATCAACCGAAGGCGCTGGAAGCGGAGTTAATTGGCCTTCTTTGTCACGGTCATACTGCATGAACACCAGATTCCAGACTTCTATATAACGATCGCCATCTTCATCTGGACTACCGGGAGGACCGCCGGCAATGTGTTCACCATGATCATAAAAAATTTCGGTACAAGGACCACAGGGACCGACATCGCCCATGGACCAGAAATTATCTTTGGCACCAATTCTGGAAAAGCGGTGGGGATTGATTTTGACCTCATCGAGCCAGATCGATTCGGCTTCAGAGTCTTCATTAAAAACAGTTACCCATAAGCGTTCTTGGGGAATACCCAATTCTTTGGTCAAAAAGTCCCAGGCAAACTGTATAGCATCTTTTTTGAAGTAATCACCGAAACTAAAATTACCCAGCATTTCAAAAAAAGTATGATGTCTGGCGGTATAACCAACGTTTTCCAGGTCATTATGTTTTCCGCCTGCACGGACACAACGTTGACTGGTGGTCGCGCGCGTAAATCCCAGTTTTTCACGACCCAAAAATACATCCTTGAATTGCACCATGCCCGCATTGGTAAACAACAAGGTGGGATCATTACCCGGAATAAGTGAACTGGAAGGATGAATAGTGTGGCCGCGTTGGCGAAAAAACTCCAAAAAGGTGGCACGCACTTCAGCGCTAGACATTTGTTTCATCATCGTTACTTTATTCTAATTTCAGTATTCAGTTTAAGACCGGTCAAGATCCCAGATTTAGTTTTAGTTGCGCAAATAATTGCCGAATCAAGCCAGGACTGAAACCACGCTGTTGGAGGAAACGATAGCGTTTAGACCATTCCTGGCGTGTCAGATTTTGCTTGTTATCAAATTTATGTTGATAAAGGTTTAACAGACAGGACGACCATCCCCCTGCCAACTCGTCTACAAAATCATCTAGATCAAAATGCTCGACTCCATGACTTCGTAATTCGTAGGCAATTTTTAAAGGGCCATAACCTTTCGTTATTCTCTGTCTTACATAACTTTCTGCATAGCGCTGATCGTCTTGCCAGCCATTCGAGATCATTTCCTGCAAAACCAAATCGATCTCAGGACTAGCAAAGCCCCGTAACTGCAACTTTTGAATCAATTCGAATTGGCTATGTTCGCGCATAGCCAATAGTCGCATACAGGTTTGACGGATGACATTCAATTCAGAATCAGAAGTCTTCGCTTCCTGCATCATCTTCATTTTCTTGATCAGCATCGCTATGAACAACACGACCAGCAAAGGCTTTTTCACGAATTGCCGCTTCCAATTCTTTGGCTTTATCCGGATTTTCTTTCAGATAAAGTTTGGCGTTATCCTTGCCTTGACCAATTTTGTCATTGTTATAGCTATACCACGAGCCGGATTTCTGCACAAAACCGTACTCAACACCTAAATCAACCAATTCACCCAGAAATGAAACCCCTTCACCGTAAAGGATCTCGAAATCTGCCTGTTTAAACGGAGGTGAAACTTTGTTTTTGACCACTTTCACACG
>RFQK01000227.1 GCA_009925045.1 Methylococcaceae bacterium | reverse complement strand
CGATTTGCTATTTGATCGATGATGAAAATCTGCTGAAGCAACAAGGTGCCAGCTTTGTCATCCATCCTCTGGTCGAAGCAGGTACCCAACTGGCCAAACAAATGCTGATTAAGGCCGAATAGCGCGTGTCTAGCATGAGCGCTTAAGCAAAATAGCTTGCGCACTGCTGGCAGCAAAAAATCAAACACTAGCCTGAAAGCATCGCCTAACTTAAGGTGTTTAAGACCCACCAAGCAATAGCGGAAACCATCAGTAATCAATTATCTAACACAGCTTGCTGACCACATCAGAGGGATCAATGGCCCCCAGAAAAATCTGGCTAGACTTTTTACCCACAGCAATTTGCAGGGTTCGAAATCAATCATCATGGGCCAGACTGCAAAACATCATTATCCAACGCTAAGAGTCGACTAATGTCTCAGAAGATAATTTTGTAATGTAACCTACAATACTGTAAAGTTAGCTACATGAGAAAATGGTCGCTACTGATTACAAGTCTGCCCACTGAAAACGCAACAGCACGGATGCGCATCTGGCGATCCCTGAAAGCCTCTGGATCTGCTGTATTGCGCGACGGTGTCTACCTGATGCCCGAACGAGTCGATTGTTTGGAAATATTGGAAAACCTGGCAGCCAAGGTCAAAACATCGGGCGGTACCGCTTTAGTGCTGCAAACCGATGAACCCGAGTCGGGGAATTTCGTTGCTCTGTTTGACCGCAGTGCCGAGTACGCTATTTTATTAGCTGATATTGCCAAGCTTGATGCTGCTTTAGCTACCGAACATGTTCAAGACCAGATCAAACAAACACGCAAGCTGCGCAAGGCGTTTAGCAACCTTGTCGCCATCGATTTTTTTCCCGGCCAGGCACAACTACAAACAGAAACAGCATTAGGTCAACTGGAACTCAAGTGTGCCCGCATGCTCTCGCCGGATGAACCCTATCCTGTGAAAGGCTCTATTAGTGTGTTATCGCTCAATGACTTTCAAGGCAAAACCTGGGCGACAAGACAGCGTCCTTGGGTAGATCGCTTGGCCTGCGCTTGGTTGATTCGCCGCTTCATCGACCCTCATGCACAAATACTTTGGCTGGTTTCGCCTGCCGATTGTCCCGATAACGCTATAGGCTTCGATTTCGATGGTGCCCGCTTTAGCCATACGGATAGCCTCGTCACCTTTGAAGTGTTATTGGCCAGTTTTAGCTTGGAAACACCTGCGCTGAAGCGCTTAGGCCACTTGATTCATTTTCTGGATGTGGGTGGCATTCAACCTCCTGAAGCAATCGGTATTGAAAGCGTGTTAGCAGGTTTACGCGATGCCATTTTGGATGATGACCCATTATTGAGCGCAGCCAGTGCAGTGTTTGAGAGTTTGTTGGTGACTTTTGAGAAAGGAGTGATACGCCATGACCAAATCTGACCAAACGAGTATAAAGACTTCGCTGCAACGACCTGAAACGGTTGGGTTCTGGCAAGCCTTCCGCTTCTGGTTGAAACTCGGCTTTGTCAGTTTTGGTGGACCTGCCGGGCAAATTGCCATCATGCACCAAGAGTTGGTAGAGAAACGCCGCTGGATTTCTGAACAGCGTTTTCTGCATGCCTTGAACTACTGCATGTTGTTGCCAGGCCCGGAAGCCCAGCAATTGGCGACCTATATTGGCTGGCTGATGCACCGTAAGCTTGGCGGCATCGTTGCGGGTGGTTTGTTTGTCTTGCCGTCATTGTTGATTTTGATCGGCTTGAGCTGGCTATACATGGCTTACGGTCAGGTCACAGCGGTAGCGGGTGTGTTATATGGTATTAAACCAGCAGTCACAGCAATTGTATTGTTTGCCGCCTATCGCATTGGTTCGCGGGCTTTGAAAAATGGGCTGTTATGGACAATGGCGGCCTTGGCATTTTTCGCGATTTTCTTATTGAACGCCCCTTTTCCATTGATCGTATTACTGGCCGCGATTCTGGGGGCAATGGGTGGTCAATGGCTACCGGAAAAATTTGCCTTAGGCGGTGGACACGGTGCTGCCAAACAGAGTTACGGCCCGGCATTGATAGATGACGATACACCAACACCAGCCCATGCTTTGTTTAGCTGGTCGAGTTTATTCAAAGTCAGCATCGCCGGGCTGATTTTATGGTCAGCAGTCATCGGTTGGCTATGCGCTGAATACGGTTGGAACAGCGCCTTGACACAAATGAGCTGGTTTTTTACCAAGGCGGCATTGTTAACCTTTGGTGGCGCTTACGCCGTGTTGCCTTATGTTTATCAAGGCGCAGTCGAGCATTTTCATTGGCTGACGCCGCAACAAATGATCGATGGCCTGGCCTTGGGTGAAACCACACCCGGTCCTCTGATCATGGTAGTGACCTTCGTTGGTTTCGTCGCCGGTTGGGGTCAACAGGTTTTCGGCGACGAGCACTTGCTGTTGGCGGGAACGGTGGCGGCCACCGTCGTGACTTACTTCACTTTTCTACCCAGCTTTTTGTTCATTCTGGCCGGTGGCCCGCTTGTCGAATCGACCCATGGCAATTTGAAATTCACCGCACCGTTGACCGGCATCACCGCCGCAGTAGTCGGGGTGATTCTCAATCTGGCGGTGTTTTTTGCCTGGCATGTGCTCTGGCCACAGGGCTTCAGCGGCAGTTTCGATGCGTTCTCGGCATTCATCAGTCTATCTGCATTTTGGGCGCTGTTTCGTTACAAGGTGAATGTCATTCCGGTCATTATGGTCTGCGGCATCACAGGGCTATTGTTTCATTTCGTCAAAATCTGGTTGGCTCAGCAAGGGGTAGTATTATGAAAAACAGACGTCGATTACCTGTTTTACCGTTGTTAATGGCCTCTTTGTCTCAG
>RFQK01000226.1 GCA_009925045.1 Methylococcaceae bacterium | reverse complement strand
CAGAAACGGTCGCGTCTCAGCAAGTGGGGCAGGTATTAGAGCATTATCAATTGCAAGAATCAGCACCGGTTCTGACTAAAGGTCATGCTGTGGGTAGCAAAATAGCAGTGGGTAAGGCGCGGGTAATCCAGAATGTAGGTCAGTTAGGTGACTTCAGGCCAGGTGATGTTTTGGTTGCTGACATGACGACGCCTGACTGGGAGCCTGTGATGAAAATGGCGGCGGCAATCGTCACCAATCGTGGTGGTCGTACCTGTCACGCGGCCATTATTGCGCGAGAACTCGGCGTGCCGGCGGTAATTGGTTGTGAACATGCAACTCAGGCCATTGCCAATGGCACTGATGTCACGATTTCTTGTGCGGAAGGCGATGTTGGTCTGGTGTACCAAGGTCAGCTGCACTTTGAAATTCAACGCAATGATATGTCAGAGCTGCGCCGTCCGAAAACCCAGATTATGTTGAATCTGGGTAATCCGGAGCTGGCATTTAAACACAGCTTTTTGCCGAATGATGGTGTGGGTTTGGCGCGGATGGAATTCATTATTAGTGAATACATTAAAGCCCATCCTATGGCCTTGATTCATCCTGAAAAAGTCCACCATGCAGACGATCTGGCAAAACTTAAAGCCTTGACGCTGGGTTACGAAGACCCTAAGGAATTCTTTATCCAACGTTTATCAGAAGGAGTGGGGACTATTGCAGCAGCCTTTTATCCTAAGCCGGTTGTTGTGCGCATGTCTGATTTTAAAACCAATGAATACGCGGCTTTATTGGGTGGCAAATGGTTTGAACCCGTAGAGGCCAATCCTATGATTGGGTTTCGCGGGGCATCACGCTACAGTCATCCGAATTACGCTGAGGGTTTTGCGCTGGAATGTGCAGCCATGAAACGGGTTCGAGAGGTGATGGGGCTTACCAATGTTATCCTCATGATTCCGTTCTGTCGGCGCGAGGCTGAAGCGGTGAAGGTCTTGGATTATATGGCTGCGCAGGGTTTGCGTCGTGGCGAGCAAGGCTTAAAAATTTATGTGATGTGCGAAATACCCAATAATGTGATTGAGATTGATGCCTTTGCCAAATTGTTTGATGGTTTTTCGATTGGCTCTAATGATCTGACCCAGTTAACCCTGGGCGTGGATAGGGATTCAGAAATTGTGGCCGATGATTTTGATGAACGTGACCCTGGAGTCAAAACCATCATTAAGATGGCAGTTGATGGTGCACGGCGTAATCACCGCCATTCTGGTCTATGCGGACAAGCGCCATCTGATTATCCCGAAATGGCGGAATATTTAGTGGAAATCGGAATTGATTCAATCAGTCTTAATCCGGATAGCGTGTGGCAAACTACGCAACGGATTTTAGCTTTGGAAGCAAAGCTTGGACGCTAATCAATTTCAGGCCTTACGGGGGCATCCTGACTTTCTTAGTGGTTTTAATTACGGATGGCATGGCGTAAAATCCCGCCACTTTCTTATCTTGGGAGTTGCAAAATGAAACATTGTTTATTCATTGCCTTATTATTGGTTTCTGTAGTGGCTTGGGCGGAAGAAAAAGCCGATGAATGGGGTGAGACAACCTTGTCTGAACAGACGATTGAAAAAATTCAACAAGCACAGATTACTTACAAACAATGTGTCGTTGATGCGATGCGTAAACCGGATTACGCCAAGCTCGAAAGCCGTCAGGCTACCGATGCCGTGATCAAAAGTTGTGAGTCTGTTTTAGCCGAAATGCGTAAGGTTTACACCAGTGTTGAGGTGCCGGGTGTGATTGCTGATCGTCATCTCAAAAAAATGCGCATCGATGTGACACGTAAAGTTTTGCAACAATTGATGTATGCCGAAGCCGCTAAGCAAGCCGGTGCGCAACCCTAACAGATATTTGGATATCCATGAATAATTTGACCATTGATCTCGCTTTACAACCGAGTGTATTAGACGCTTGGCACGTTGCGCTGGGCGCTACAGCCGCAATAGCCATACTTCTGACCTTGATTTTTATGCTTGCCTGGCTTGCAGCGCGGAGTCGTGCAAAGCATGTCGCGCAGCCACAAATTAAGGTGGTTGAAAA
Source organism: Methylococcaceae bacterium (assembly GCA_009925045.1). Taxonomy (GTDB): domain Bacteria; phylum Pseudomonadota; class Gammaproteobacteria; order Methylococcales; family Methylomonadaceae; genus Methylomonas. The sequence continues at coordinate 777 of RFQK01000226.1, read as the reverse complement.
AGTCGTTGAGGTGGAAAAAATTGTCGAAGTGTCTAAACCCGCTGTTGCACCCGAACCGATTATTCTCAAGGAAGCCAGCAGTGATGCTGCGTTGCAGTTGTTAGCCATTTTACAAAAAGAGGCGCGCTTTCTGGATTTCATCCAGGAAGACATGACTGCCTATAGCGATGCCGATATTGGCGCTGCCGCCCGGATTGTTCATCAAGGCTGTACTAAGGCGATACAAGAACACTTTGTCGTGGAGCCTGTGAGCACTTTGACTGAAGGCGCGCCAATTGTTTTGCAAGATGGCTTTGATGCAGCGGCGTATCGCCTGATTGGCAATATCTCAGGGTCGGCGCCGTTTAACGGTACTTTGGTGCATAGAGGTTGGCGAATTGCGCAGGTGAAACTGCCGCAATTAACCCAAACCCATGATGCGCATATCATAGCCGCTGCCGAGGTTGAGCTTTAATGTCGAATCCACGTTACTCGGTTGGTATCGATTTAGGTACCACGCATTGCGTTTTATCGTATCTGGATTTACACAGTGCTGAAGAACAAGCTTTACCGACTGTGCTAGCCATTCCGCAATTGATCGAACCCGGGGTGATTGAAGCACGTCAGCAGTTGGCTTCGTTTGTTTATCTCCCTCATGCGGTGGAAATTGCTGAGGGTTTCAGTACCTTGCCATGGACGGCCAAAGCCGAATACCTATTGGGGGATGTAGCGCGTTTTCTGGGAGCAAAAACCCCAATTCGCCTGGTTTCCAGTGCCAAAAGCTGGCTGGGTCATAAG
>RFQK01000225.1 GCA_009925045.1 Methylococcaceae bacterium | reverse complement strand
AACACTCTTCGCCATCTTGCTGATAAAAGGCTTTGAATTCAACGACACCTTTGCTGTCGCCACTTCCGCCTTTTTTGCTGCTCAGTACACTAAGTCCTTGCCAAATCGCGGTTTCTTTGGAGAAATCAATTTTTGCCGGACGTTTGCCTGCATCCCAGGTTTGTTCCAGATACGCGCTATTGCGAAGTACATAAGCACTGTAACGTGAACGCATCAAGGCTTCGGCGGTCGGTGCTGCAGCAGTATTCGCGTGAAAAGGGCCGCAGCAATTGTTATAGTCAAGTCCGCTGCCGCAGACACAGGCTTGAGGGGATAAGGAATTGTTTGTCATTGTTTTATTTTACCTGAGCCACTAGCAAGCCACCAACCACAGACTACTTATAAGGAAGCATTGGATGTCATTAAATAGCCAAATTTTAATTGGAGCATTGACCGGCGTAGCGCTTGGACTTGTTTTAGGCATTGATCTATTGTCTGGGGTTTCTAATACCGTTATTTATCTGGCTGATCTCTTGGGTAGTGTCTTTATCAATATGCTTAAGATGGTCATGATGCCCTTGGTGTTTACTTCAATAACCGTGGGTATTGCCAATCTGAGCGTGGGCAATCAAATTCATAAAGTTTGGATGAGTACTTTGATGTACTCCTTGTCGACCATGTCGTTGTCCGTATTGGTCGGTATTACCGCCTCTAATCTGTTCGAACCGGGTAAAGGCATTGATATCAAGATGTTTCATGATGCCTTGGGTAATGTGCAAAATCCCAATGTTAATTTTGCTGAATTTGTTGCTAAATTTGTCAGCAGTTTATTTATGAATCCCATTGCTGCCATGAGTCAGGGTCATGTCATGGGTATTATTGTGTTTGCCATTTTAGTCGGTGTCGCGCTAGTGGTAGGTGGGCAACGCTATCGGGCGACCCTGAGTTTATTTCAGGAGTTTTTTGATCTGTCCTTATTAATCTTAGACTGGATCATGCGATTGGCGCCGTTCGGCATTGCTGCTTTACTGACCAAGCTCATCGCGACTCAGAACATTGATGTTCTGACCAGTCTGATTGGTTTTGTCAGCATTATCATGGGAACTTTGGTTTTTCATGGATTAATTGTTTTGCCGCTTGTTCTTTATCTAGTCACTCAGATGACGCCATGGACCCTGTTCAGGGGGGCTAAAGAAGCGCTGATTACTGCGCTGGCAACCAGTTCCAGTGCCGCGACGATGCCAGTGACGATGCGCTGTACTGAACAAAATCTTAAGGTTTCACCCAGTGTGACCGGCTTTGTGATACCGCTAGGTTCGCACTTAAATATGGATGGCACTGCACTCTATGAAGCCGCTGCGGCTTTATTTGTTGCCAATCTGACCGGAATCGAGCTGAGCATTTTGCAACAATTGACTGTCTGCTTAACAGCGATGGTGGCAGCTATCGGTGCTCCGGGTCTGCCCAGTGCTGGTATGGTCACCATGATTATGGTTTTGCAGTCTGTCGGTCTGCCTGTGGAGGCAATCGCAATTCTATTGCCGGTTGACAGAATACTGGCATTGCACATAGTTAATATCGTAGCGTTGTTGTTGGGTATACCAACTACGACTAGGACCGCTTCCTGACGCTTGATTAGACTGGTTATTAATCTGGGCCAGAGCAAAAGCCTGACAACTTATGTCATCGCTTTGGAAACTTTCCAGGGATAAGCCTGTTCCTGGTAAAGCTACAACCGTTGGACCATCTGGCAAAATGGCGCATGCGTTGAGCATTATTGGCAAAGCAGCAATCGTTAATTTATGTAGACGCATGATTGTTGTCCTTAACCATTATTTATTGGGTGGAACCGGTGCGACGGTTTGCCATTGTGTCTTACATTCCCTGACATACGGATAATAACCTTGCGGATCGCTACAGTAGTACCAGTAATTGTCTGGCGGCTGTTGCACCGGCGCTGACTGTTCGATATAAACGGGCGGTGCCGGAGGCGGTGTCACAATTACCGGTGGATTGTAATAGTATGACTGGCCGTATGTGTAAGGATTGTAGTAGTAGTAGGGATAACCATAATAAGGACTGCCTGCGTAAAATCCTATACTGAAGCCATTTCTGTGATGACCAGCATAATGTCCGCTACCGTGGTGACCACCGTGGTGGCCGTCAGCAGTTGCAAACGGAGAAAATGTTGTTAAGGCGACTATGAGTGCCTTTAAATTGCGACGATTTTTCATGGTGTCGTCCTCCTGATGACTGCACGCAATTAGTTAACAAATAGTAGCAGAATCAGCTGTAATCGTGTGTGGCTGAAACAAAAATATAGTCAGTTTCATGATAGAAATTCACCCGCTTACTTGATCTGTCTATAATGCTAGTCATCATGATTACTCTGCTTGAATCGGTCTTTGGATAACAGACATGAAGAAATATATTTTGCCTATCCTATTGTTTGTGCTGAGTGCTTATCTGGCCTATAGTTTTTTTTCGCCAGCCTTACCGACTTACGATCCGCATCAAGATGTCTTCTATACTGATTTCATTCAGGATATTCGTAGTCGCGCTGTTAGCGAAGTCATCATTGATGGCAACGAAGTGTTTGGCAAGCGTCAGAATGGTACCCGCTTCAGAACCTATAATCCCAATGATGCGCGTTTAATCGACGAATTGCTGGAGTATGGCGTCAAAATCCGGGTAGAACGCCCTCAAATGCAACCGCTGTGGATGCAGATTTTAATTTCCTGGTTACCCATGGTTTTACTGATTGGCGTCATTGTTTTCTTTATGCGTCGTCAGCAAACAGGCAGCAACGGCCAAATGAGCTTTGGTAAAAGCCGCGCCAAACTGATGACCGAAGATCAGGTCAAAGTGCGC
>RFQK01000224.1 GCA_009925045.1 Methylococcaceae bacterium | reverse complement strand
TATAGGCAAGGTCGCTGGCGGTATTCTTGATGTTATTGGCGCAGTGGTAAATGGGATTAAGAGCGCAGTCAATTTTGCCATAGATGCAATAAATGTTCTTATACGCGCTTATAATGCCGTCCCACTTTTGCCTAATGTATCCACTATTTCTAAGCCATCATTCTCAGCCCCTAGCACTCCAAGCAGCTCAACACTTCCTAAGATTGCAACTGCTCCAAGTAGCCCAAGCGTCCCTGTAGCTCCAAAGCCATCCGCCACACCTTCAGCTCCATCAACCGCTGCAACTATTCCTAGCGCTCCATCAACAATAGTTCCAAGCGGTAACGCCATCCCTTCAACCTTTGATGTAGCTGCTGCTAGACGCGGAGAAGAACGCGGAAATGTCATTGTCAATGTAAATGCTCCATCCGCTATTGATGAAGAAGGCTTTACCCGAGCAGTTATCTTGGCACTTAACCAGACTCAAGCCCGAACTGGTGGGGGCGGTAGCCAGTTAGTTCTATGACGCTCTGGAATCCTGTCTATCGAGTTAAAGTAAATGGCTCAACAGTCACCAGCGCTACTTTAAGCGGATTAACTATTACCTCTGGTCGAACCGATATTTATTCACAGCCAATCGCTGGCTATTGCAATTTGACACTTATTGAAACTGCTGAAGCATCAATCCCATTTGAAATTAACGATGCCGTAACTATTGAAGTCAAGGATTCGACTAACACTTATGTCAATCTCTTTGGCGGCTTCATCACCGATTTAGGCATTACAGTCCAGACTTCAGGATCAACAGCTACTAGCCAGCAAATTAAAATAGTGGCTGTAGGAGCATTGGCTCGATTAGCTAGGGCCGTTTATACAGGCAACTTTGCTCATCAATTCGATGGAGACCGCATTGAAGAATTACTTAGCACAGTTCTATTCGACCAATGGAATGAAATGCCAGCTGCGGAGACTTGGAATTTCTATGACCCAGCAGTCCAATGGGAAGATGCTGAAAATAGCGGATTAGGTGAAATCGATATTCCGGGCGATTATGAGTTGCACTCCGAAAGCAATTTAAATGACACAGTTTATAATTTAGCTTCTCGCTTTGCGACCAGCGGACTTGGCTATTTATACGAAGATGCTCAGGGCAGAATTGGATACGCCGATTCAACCCATCGGAGCCAATATCTTTCAACTAACGGCTATGTGGATTTAGATGGCAATCACGCCATCGGCCCAGCTCTCTCCATTGTTAAACGAGCTGGCGATGTCCGAAATGCCATCACAGTCGGATATGGGGTAAGCAATGCCGAGGTTAGCGATGAGGATGCAGATTCAATAGCTCTTTATGGTCAATTGGCAACTACTATTAGAACTACCTTGCGGAATCAGAACGATGCCGAGGATCAAGCAGCCTTTTATCTACTTATCCGCGCTTATCCTCAATTTGCTTTAAGACAAATAACTTTCGCGTTAGGCAACACAGAAATCGATAACTCTGACCGAGATAACTTGCTAAATGTCTTTATGGGTATGCCGCTGAATATCGTCAATCTGCCAGCCAATATGGTGAATGGGGAATTTCAAGGCTTTGTAGAAGGTTGGACTTGGACCGCTGGATTAAATCGTTTAGAGCTCACAATGAACTTATCACCAATAGCATTTAGCTTGCAGGCTTTCCGTTGGAACTCAGTCCCAGCGGTCGAGACTTGGAATACAATCAGTCCAACTTTGGAATGGTTAGACGCTACAATTGTGGCATAGGAGAATAAATGGCAACGACTACTAATTACGGCTGGGATACCCCTGACGATACTGATCTCGTCAAGGATGGCGCAGCTGCTATTCGCACACTTGGTTCATCTATAGATACAACAGTTTTTAACAATGCTGCAGCAGCAATTGCAAAATCTACAGTTGATGCCAAAGGCGACCTATTAGTTGGAACGGCTGATAACACAGTGGGTCGCCTGGCAGTAGGCACAAACGGCCACACACTTGTAGCGGATTCTGCGGAAACGACAGGCCTGAAGTGGGCTGCGCCTAGTAGTGGTGGTGGATTCACACTTCTATCAACAACAGCAACGACATCTGGTTCATCGGTTCAAATAAATGTAACTGATGCTACTTATAATCATTTATTTATTGAGTGCAATGATTTCGAACTAGCGGCACAGGGCACTTTTACTATGCGATGCAATAATGATACAACCGCCGACAAGCATTTATACAACGCTTTAGGCGCAATTTTGGCAGTTGGTAATTATGCGGCGGCTGCAAGTGCTACTTCTATTGCTCTTAATTATTATGATTTTTCAGGTGGAGCAAGAACTAACTCAGCTAGTATTTGGATTTACAATTACAACAGCACTAATTTCAAAGATATAACTTACACTTCAAGCGCAACTCGTTTTAATGGAAGTAATGCGGTGGATTCAACTCAATTTGGCGGTGCGGGTTATTTCGGAACTTCTGCAATTACTCGTTTAGATTTTTTAACCAGTTCAACTTTCCAAGCTGGAAACATTAAAGTTTATGGAGTGAAATAATGAGCAAACCAATAAAAATTATTAACGATGGAACTCAAATTATCGAACGCGAAATGACCGATGAAGAGTTTAAACAATGGCAAACCGATAACGCCAATGCTGCAAAGGCTAAACAGGAAGCTCAAGCTAAGCGCGAAGCGGCATTATCTAAACTAGCCTTGCTTGGCTTAGATTCAGATGATCTAAAGGCTCTCGGCCTCTAGCATAATCTTGAGGGATTGTGCTAAATAATTAATATGCCTAAATTATGCGCTGCAGGAATTCAATTAAGGGAAATGATTGATGATCTATATCCTGAGCGCGATAGGCGTAGTGATGG
>RFQK01000223.1 GCA_009925045.1 Methylococcaceae bacterium | reverse complement strand
CAAAATCACTAACACCACGTTAGCGCTTAATTCTGTGCGAGTCGCACGATAAAATACAATCAGTAAGGCTAAGCTGATATTCACCAGCAAACCGAGCAATAACGACGGTAAGGCCAAGGCTAGACTGGGCCACATACGCTGACTGATATCCGAACCTATATTGCGACCACTGTCAGAAATACCAAAATCGAACCAAAACAAATTCACTGATTTTTGATAAAAAATAGTCTCTGTTAACTGTCTGACACCCTGTTGCTCATGGTTAATCAATAAGGGCAAATCATAACCATGCTGATGCTTCCAATTGCTAATCGCTTGTTCGGTAACGCGCTTCTGACCCAACTGCATTCTGGCCATATCATCCGGACTATTAACGACAAAAAACAGCACGAAAGTCAGGATGTTGACAGCAATTAAGAGTGGGATTGCATACAAAAAGCGACGAACTAAGTACTGCAGCATGTTAATTCTCTTCTCGCTTAAAAAACCGCCTGCGTAAATGCCAGCCTAGCAGCACGAACCCCAAGACCAGCATAAGCAAAGGCCATATCACAGGCTGATTCCACTGATTACGCAATTGTTGCCGTTGAACCGTATCAATACGCCCATATTTAAGCCTGTTGACGATCATACGAGCTGGCTTTAAGTTTTTATACCAATGCTGGTACAAAGCAAAATCTTTGGGGTAGTAACCGAACAGCCATGGAGAATCGTATCGCAAAATAGCCTGCATACGGTTGATGATTTGCTGGCGTTCAGCACCGTTTGGCATATTACGCATGCGTTCAAATAAACGGTCAAACTCGGGATTCTCGTAATTACCGGCATTCTCACCACCCTGTTTTAACTTTGAGTTCGGACCGTACAGCAGAAAAAAGAAATTTTCCGGATCAGGGTAATCGGCATTCCAACCCCAGACAAATATTTGCGCGGCTCCGGTGCGCATTTTTTCCTGAAAACGATTGTAATCCGTACCCCGAATCACTAATTGAATGCCAAGTTTCTCAAACTGCTTACGGTACCAGTTCATCAAAGCCCTATCATCGGTGCCCGCAGCAGTGGTGTCAAAATACAATAGCAAGGCTTCACCTGTTTTAGGATCCACTCCATTCGGATAACCAGCTTCCTGCAAAAGCTTTTTGGCCTCGGCTATTGATTTACGTTGAGGTGCATTCGCTTGCCAATCATAAACAATGGGATTAATGCCCTCTTGACCCTCTTGATATCCAAATATACCTGGGGGTAAAACGCCTTGCGCCGCAACACCCCGTCCATTCGCAAAAATAGCAATAAACTCTTCGTAATCGACTGCGATTGCAATCGCCTGACGCAATTTACGCGCACGTTCCGTGTCACCCCCGACAATGGGATCCAGCATATTAAAACCCATGTAGAAAATTGAAGCCGAGACTGAAGTTTGCAACTGGATATTCTTTTCTTGCATCACCGGCGTCAACTGCGGATCGCCGCTACCCGAAAACTGTACGGCTTGATCAAAACTATCCGATGCAATTCCAGAAGAATCATAATATCCCTGCAAGAACTTGGCCCAGTAGGGAATCGTTTCCTTCTCTAGGGTAAAAACAACTTTATCAACCAGAGGTAAGCGTTGGCCTGCATCAGCCAACCAACCATGTTCGAGATCATCGACATCACCTTCTGCCGGATAATAATCCGCATGATAGTTAGGATTTTTAGCCAAGACCATACGCCGATTGGGATTGTTTTCCTCCAGCACAAAAGGTCCGGTCCCCACTGGAAACCAATCCAAACTGATGTTATTGGCTTTTAAACCGGCCTGATCGTAAAAAGCATCCGCTTCCCAGGGCATAGGCGCAAAGAACGGCATCGCCAACCAAAATAAAAATTGTGGATACTGACCTTTCAGACGGATTCGATATTGCAAGGGACTGAGCGCCTCTACACCACGCATCGGCTGATTTTTAAGGTCTCGAATCGGGGTTTTGGCCGTCTTTTCAGCAAATTCAGAAAAACCATCGATATACCCCGCCATCAACTCTGCTATTGGGGATTGAATTTTGGGGTATGCCAAGCGTTTTATCTGATAAACATAGTCCTCAGCAGTCAGTTCACGACTGGATGCACGGGCAAAATCTTGCAGATTTTGCATCTGCTCAAGTTGAGGTTTATCTAAATGATGATACGGATAATCGTCCTGATCGCGAAAGAAAGCGGGATGAGGTTGATACAAAATTCCAGGCTTAATAGTGATCGTGTATTCACTGTAAGCAATCTGAGCGGGATCAGCATCATTCGCCAGAACGCGGTATTGCGCGTCCAGATAACGAATCACAGGCATTTGCTGAGCAGTCAGCGGCTCTAATTGATAAGGCCTGTGTAAATAGTGATACTGCAAAGGGGGTTCATAAATTTGCCCGATAAAGCCATATTCGTCGCTACTGTAGGCTACAGCCGGATCGAGATGCTTAGGGCGCTCGGCAAACGCTGCATATAAAATCGATTGCTGGGCATCCTGAGCCGGATAGGGATTATTAAACGGCGCCACATCACAACCAAGCAACCATTGCGATATGAGGAAAAACCAGACAATAGGGCGTTTTTTAGCTGTCAAAATGCTGAACATGAATGGCTGGGCCTAGGTAATCAGGCCCACATTCTACAACAAGCTAAATCGATACAAGTGCTAAATTAATGGGGCTTTCTGAAAATAAAAAGGGAGCCTAAGCTCCCTTTACAGGTTCTTTTCAAAACCACTAGGGTTTGACTGCGTGAATGGTGACGTCTACTTGAGCTTGTAAGGCGTTTAACACAGCATCGAACTGACTACGACCAAAGGACGTAGCAATATTTTTTTCCAGAGCAGGCAATTTAGCTTTGTCCGCCTCTGTTATTTCTCC
>RFQK01000222.1 GCA_009925045.1 Methylococcaceae bacterium | reverse complement strand
CGTAAACCACTGGCATATAAAACCTCGAGCATCGTGCGATCACGCATACCCAAGTCACTATCAACGTCTGGAGCAGCCAGCAAGGCTTCGACATCAGTCTCACTCAAAGCCGCGGGCAGACTTTTGGGTAATTTAGGCGTCGACAGCAACTCACACGGATCTTGAACCACTAAAGCTTCGCGCAATAAATACGCATAAAATCGCTTCAAACTCGACAATACTCTCGCCATCGAGCGTCGGGTAATTCCCTCTTCCTGCCTGAGCTTAAAAAACCGATTAATATCTTGAGTTTCAACCTCTAACAATGATTTTCGCCCCAAAAACCTGGCAAATAAACGCAGATCACTCGCATAAGCAGAGCGCGTGTTATCACTTAAGCCATATTCCAGCCAAAGCACATGCAGGTAAGCATCAATCAAATCTGCGGTTGAGCTTGTCACATCAAAACCACTGGCCAAAAAAAAGGCAGCTGATCGCCGCCTTTTTCATGTCTTGACTGCAGAACAGTCTGAACGTCATACGCTCAATTAAGACAGTTTTTCTTTAATACGTGCAGCTTTACCAGTCAGATCACGCAGATAGTACAGTTTCGCACGACGTACATCACCGCGACGTTTAACTTCAATACTACCAACAGCAGGGCTGTGAGTTTGGAAAACACGCTCCACACCTACACCATGAGAAATTTTTCTGACGGTGAACGCTGAGTTCAGGCCACGATTACGTTTCGCAATCACAACACCTTCAAAAGCCTGTAAACGCTCGCGAGTTCCCTCAACAACACGTACTTGGACAACCACAGTGTCACCAGGACCAAATTCTGGCACGTCATTTTTCAGCTGGGCAGCTTCTAATTCTTCAATAATTTTGCTCATTACCACACCCTATGAATCAACTTCAGTTTTAAATTCTTCCAGCAAAGCGGTCTGCTCTGCCGTTAATTGTATGTTTTCTAACAAATCCGGTCGGCGCAACCAGGTCCTGCCTAATGATTGCTTGAGTCGCCAGCGTTTGATTTCAGCATGATTGCCACCGATCAAAACCTCAGGCACACAACCAAAATCATTCACTTCCGGTCTGGTGTAATGCGGACAATCTAACCAACCATCCGAATAAGAATCCTGTTTTGCAGATTCTTCATCACCCAAGACACCAGGTATCAAGCGTGTTACGCCATCAACAATGATTAGCGCGCCAAGCTCACCGCCACTAATCACATAATCGCCTATCGACCATTCTTCATCACAAATGTTCGATATGAATCGCTCATCTATACCTTCATAACGCCCCGCAACCAGAATCACCTGATCATACGAGCAAAGCGTTTGTAGCATAGATTGTGTTAAAGACTTACCCTGCGGGCTAAGACAAATAACACGACAACTTTTATCTGCAGCCACCTGACGCGCCGCATTGACTGCGTCCATTAAGGGCTGGCATTTCATAACCATACCGGGACCACCGCCATAAGGGCGATCATCTACGGTTTTATGCTTATCCAAGGTGTAATCGCGCGGGTTCCAAACCTGAAGACCCACAACCCCTTCGATGATAGCTTTACCCGTTACGCCAAACTGAGCAGCAGCCAACACCATCTCGGGAAACAGACTAATGACATCAAATCGCATTAGCGCTATTAGAAATCAGCATCCCAATCCACAATCATGACCCCAGTTTGCAAATCTATATTTTGCACGGTCGATGACTGGAGAAACGGAATCAATCGCTCAGTCTCACCATCCAGGACAACCAATACATCATTGGCACCTGTTTCAAGCAAATGATCAACCTTACCCAAATATTCGTTCTGCAGGTTTTTTACCTCAAGACCAATCAGATCAAGCCAGTAATACTCACCCTGCTTAGGCTTCGGTAATTGGGATTTATGTATCAAAATCTCCCAACCCATCAACTCGACTGCCTGATCTCTATCCTGAATACCTTCAAGACAGGCCACGACATTAAGACCTTGTCGCTGACCGCTGACAACTTTTATCTGTCTGGTCTGGTCATTTTTTTTCAACAACCAAGGCGAATAGCGAAGAATATTTTCTCGCGGATCGGTATGGGAAAAAACTTTTACCGAACCTTTAACACCAAAAACGCCGGATATTTGTCCAGCGTTAATATAGTCAGCGTCCGTCAAACCAATTAAGCAGCAGCTTTGCTTGCGTCTTTGATCAGTTGAGCAACGCGATCAGTAGGTTGTGCACCGTTTGATTTCCAGTATGCAACGCGTTCTGCGTTCAATACCAGACGCTGCTCAGCACCACGCGCTAATGGGTTGAAAAAACCAACACGCTCAATGTAACGACCATCACGACTGCTTCTGCTATCAGCAACCACTACATGATAAAAGGGACGGTTTTTAGCGCCACCTCTTGACAAACGAATGCTTACCATCTGTATTCCTAAAAAATAAATCTAAATTAATCTGCCTATTCTACGCAATTTTTCGCATATGTGAAGCAAAAAATTAAAAACGCATACCCTTCATATTACCTTGCATGCCACGCATCATGTTGACAATATTGCCCTTGCTGAATTTCTTCATCATTTTTTCCATCATCTGATGCTGCTTCAAAATCCGGTTAACCGCCTGAAGATCTTGGCCGCTACCATCTGCAATACGTTGCTTACGCGTACCTTTTATCAAATCCGGAAAACGTCTTTCTTGAGGCGTCATTGAGTTGATCACAGCAATTTGACGCGCCAAATCCTTGTCATTCACTTTTTCCTTCATCTCTTTGGGCATATTACCCATGCCAGGCAATTTATCCATCATGGCGGTTAAACCACCCATGCTTTGCATTTGCTCTAACTGCTCTTTCAGATCATTAAAGTCAAAACTTTTACCTTTCTGAATTTTTTTGGCCAGTT
>RFQK01000221.1 GCA_009925045.1 Methylococcaceae bacterium | reverse complement strand
GACGTTGTAGCTGTTCCTGTTTATCAGCAAATTGACCATTGATTTCAGCCAATAGTTTTCGCGATCAGCCTTGATGCGCTGCAAATCATCGCTCTCTTGCTGTTTTTTATGCAAGCTCTGCTGAATCAATTGGGTTTGCGTGTCTTTTTCAGCTTCTAATTGACGTAATTCCTGCGCACTTTCTTCAATAGCCTGCAGTTTTTGCAGACGGGCCTTACTGATATAGTCGTAATACACTTGCATTCGACTAGACAAAGTCGGGTCATTCGGTGACATGAAAATGCCAATATTGTCCTTATCCCCCATAGCGGCAACCGCTTTGATCAGACCTTCCAAACCCTTTTGCTGTAGACGCAATTCTTTTTGGCTATTGGCAATCTTCGCGCGGATTTCTTGCAGACTGTGTTCGTGCTGGGCAATTTGGTTTTTTAGAGCATTGACGGCATTGACCAGTTCGCCATAGCGTTTTTCAAACTTTTTTAGCTGATCAAGATGCTCGCCTTTTTCGGCTGCCAGGGACCTGACATCGTTACCGACTTTTTGAATTTTAGACTGAACTTCTTTCAGTTCCTGACTTTTACCCGCATCAGTTGCCGCGACAGCAGCACTGATGCCGAGTAAAAAACAAGGTATAGCGGCCAGTCTCATGCCTTAGCCAAGCAGAGCACGACCGGTCATTTCCACAGGTTGTGGGATATTGAGAATTTTCAGCATGGTCGGCGCCAAATCAGCCAAATTGCCACCCTCTGATAATGGCTGATGCCCTCCGACATGGACTAAAGGTACTAAATTAGTGGTGTGGGCGGTATGTGCCTGACCACTGGTGGGGTCGACCATTTGCTCGATATTGCCGTGATCCGCAGTAATTAACATTTGACCACCCACTTGCTGTACCGCCGCAACCACTTGGCTTAAGCTGGCATCAATTGTTTCCACGGCTTTAATCGCCGCCTCTAAATGACCGGTGTGACCAACCATATCGCAGTTCGCATAATTACAAATAATCAAATCGTACTGACCACCTGTAATCGCAGATACTAAATGTTGAGTCACTTCTGCAGCGCTCATTTCGGGTTGTAAATCATAGGTTTTGACTTTGGGTGAGGGCACCAGAATGCGATCTTCACCGCTAAATGGCTCATCACGACCACCATTCAAAAAGAAGGTAACATGAGCATACTTTTCAGTTTCGGCCAAACGCAATTGTTTCATGCCCAAATTCGCAACCACTTCGCCGATGCTGTTTTTTACATCTTCAGATGGGTAGGCAATGGGATAGCTATCTTGGTCCAGAACAGCCGCTTGGCCTTGTTCATCCAAGATCAGTGTCGGAACCACAAACTCATCGGTTTCATTTCGGGCATAGGAATCAGCCAAGGCGTGTCTTGCCGATGTATCAGTGTATTGCGCTTCACCTTTTGCAATGGCTTTGTACGCCACTTCGACTCGTTCCCAACGGTTGTCTCTGTCCATGGCATAAAAACGGCCACTGACGGTGGCGATACGACCTGTGCCGATTTTTTTGAAGGTGTCTTCGGCCAGTTGCAAAGCACTGTCTGCACTTTTAGGCGGCACATCACGACCGTCCAAAAAGGCGTGTAAATAGATTTTTTTCAAACCCCGTTTGGCCGCCAGTTCTATCATGGCCATGATGTGATCTTCATGACTATGCACGCCGCCGGTTGAAAGCAAGCCCATGATGTGGAGCGCTTTGTCTTTTTTAATCGCTTGGTCGACTGCTTCACACAACACCGGGTTTTGCTCAAAAATACCGGCTTCAATTTCATAACTGACGCGGGATAATTCCTGACGCAATAAGCGACCACTGCCAATATGCAAGTGGCCCACTTCAGAATTACCCATCTGATCACCTGGCAAACCCACCACATCTCCGGAGCAATCCAAAGCGGTCATAGGAAATTCACGCTGCAAGCTATCCCAGCAAGGTGTATTGGCCAGCGCGATTGCATTGTTTTCACGCTCTTGACGAATGCCAAAGCCATCCAGAATTAATAACACCAAAGGTTTGGGACGAGATACCATTGAAAAAACTCCAAAACAATTTCTGATATTGAAAGACTAAGACCAATTACCTTGTCATGCGCTAGGTTATTGAACAAAAAATAACACTCTGCTAAATTGGCTTCGACGCTTGATAGGCATAAGCTGATATTATATCAGCGCCCCATGTCTCGTGGACTAAAAACCCTGTGCCCCTCATCTTATTTAATGCCCCGCTTATGGACGAGAACGACAAAATTCCGTACGATGACAAAGATATCAATCGTGCCACCCGGTGCCTGAAAGCGATGTCTCATCCTTTACGCCTGAAAATTTTGTGCGTCCTGGGTAGTCAGCCTATGAGTGTACAGGATATCGTTGAACAGGTAGGCACTAGCCAAAGCAATGTATCCCAGCATTTGGCCATTTTGCGGGACAAAGGCATACTGGATTTCAAAAAAGAGGCTAACTTCGTTTATTATTTCATCACTGATGAACGCGTTATTCACTTAATTCAGATGATGCGTACCGTTTTTTGTGAATCATAATTAAAAGCATTTCGAGAATGGATCAATACATAGAGTTCGTTACCAACCACTACATGCTCGCCTTTTCACTGGTGTGCGTCATTTTCCTGTTGATTCAGGATTTAATTTCCAACTCCTTTAACAAATACCAAAATATTTCACCTTTAATCGCCGTCACCAAAATGAATGTTGAAGATATTGTGGTGATTGATGTGCGTGATGCTGCTGAGTATCAAAAAAGTCATATTGAAAATGCGATCAATTTGCCTCTCACCACGCTGGCAGAAAAACTGCCTACGCTGGAAAAATACAAGAAACAGACACTACTGGTGAACTGTCAGACCGGAGCCCGT